>JBLMXT010000031.1:0-5058 GCA_050257915.1 Deltaproteobacteria bacterium | reverse complement strand
CGCATCACCCGGTCGCGCGTGACCTTGGCGACGATCGACGCCGCCGCGATGGCGGCGGAGAGGTGGTCGCCGCCGACCACGGCGCGGTGGTCGCGCGCGCAATCGGGCAGCGGGAAGCCGTCGACCAGCGCCACGTCGGGCGCCGGGTCGAGCCGCTCGAGCGCCCGCGCGAGGCCGCGCAGGTTGCAGCGGTGGAGGCCGTCGCGGTCGATGGTCGCCGGCGAGAGGAGCACCACCACGACCTGGCGAGCCAGCCGCAGGACCTCGTCGTAGAGCTCCTCGCGACGCGGACGCGTGAGGCGTTTGGAGTCGTCGAGGCCGGAGAGGGCGGCGCGGCCGGCCTCGTCCAGCGTCGCGTAGTCGAGGCAGACGGCGGCGACGGCGAGCGGGCCGGCCAGACAACCGCGACCGGCCTCGTCGGCGCCGGCGACGGCCGCGCCGTCGGCGCCGGCGGCCGCCAGATCGAAGGCGAAGCGCTCCTGGGCTGCCCCGCCCACTGCCTTCAGTCCACGCCGCCGATGCGGCCGGGCGGCCAGTAGCGGGCGAACGCCTTGCCGACCAGCTGGCCGCGGGGCACGGGTCCGAACTCGCGGCTGTCGCCGCTGTCGGTGCGGTTGTCGCCCATCATGAAGTAGTTGCCGGCCGGTACCGTGTACGGCTGCTGCAGCGACCACGGCAGCCCGTTGTCGAACGGCTGCGTCGGCACGGTCTCCCCTTCCGCGGTGGTGCGCACATAGGGTTCGTCCAGCTTGTTGCCGTTCACGTACACGGCGCCGTCCTTGAGCGAGATCTCGTCGCCGGGCATGCCGATGACGCGCTTGATGAGCACCGGACCGACCATCGGCGAGTGGAACACGGTGATGTCGCCCCGCTGCGGATCCGAGAACCGCCACGAGATGCGGTCGACCAGCACGCGGTCGCCGATCAGCAGGGTGTCCTCCATGGACTCGGAGGGGATGCGGTAGGGCTTGACGAGGAACGCCTGGATGAGCAGCGCCACGGCGATGGCGACGACCGCCAGCACGACGTACTCGAGGATGGTCCGGCCCGTCGAGGCCTTCTTGCCGCCCTTGCCGGGCTCCGCGTCCTGCGTGTCGTTCATCTCTCTCCTGATCCGCCGGGCGGGAGTGTATCAGAGCGCCCGCAGGCGCGAGACCGGCCAGTACGTCGCCAGCCCCTCACCCACGATCGCCGCCCTCGGGACGGTGCCCCAGTCGCGGCTGTCGTCGCTGTCGGTGCGGTTGTCGCCCATGACGAAGTAGTTGCCCGCAGGCACGCGGTACGGCTTGGCGAGGGACCAGGGGTCGTGCATGGTGCTGCCGGCGATGGCGGCCTGCGCAAGCGTAGGGTCGAGGCGGCCGCCTGTGCGGTGGACGTACGGCTCGGCCGCCCTGCGGCCGTTGACGTAGAGGCGGCCGTCCCGCGCCTCGAGCAGGTCACCCGGTACACCGACGACGCGCTTGATGAACACCACGTCGGGATCCTGGGGGTAGTGGAACACGATCACGTCGCCGCGCTCCGGCTCGCGCAGGTGGTAGACCATGCGGTTGACGAGCACGCGGTCGCCGGGCCGGAGCGTGTCGAGCATGGACCCCGAGGGGATGCGGTACGGCTTGACCACCCACGCCTGGACCGCCAGCGCCACCAGCACGGCGGCCGCGACGACCGCGACGTACTCGAGGACGCGCTTCACGATGCGGACGGCCGGGCTGGCCGCGTCAGGTCAGCGCTGCTTCTCGCGGACGCGCGCCTGCTTGCCGACCTTCTGGCGCAGGTAGTACAGCTTGGCGCGACGGACGTCGCCGATGGCCGTGACCTCGATGTGGTCGATCTTGGGCGAGTGTACGGGGAACGTGCGCTCGACGCCGACGCCGAAGGACTGCTTGCGGACCGTGAAGGTCTCGCGCACGCCCTGGCCCTGGCGCTTGATCACGGTGCCCTGGAAGACCTGGATGCGGTGGCGGCTGCCCTCGACGACCTTGAAGTGGACCTTGACGGTGTCCCCCGCCTTGAACTGCGGGATGTCGTCGCGCAGCTGCTCGCGCTCGATGTTCTCGATGATGTTCACGGACCCTCGTCTTTCGTCAGAAAAGCGGCGGCTAGTCTAGCAGCGCGAGCCGGGCGGCGCAAAACTCCCTGCCGGCCTCCGGCCACGAAGAGGTATCTTATCGCTTTCTGACCTGCTCCGCCCGCCAGCGCGCGATCTCCGCGTGGTGCCCGCTGCGCAGCACTTCGGGCACCTCCCAGCCGCGGAACTCGGCGGGGCGCGTGTAGTGCGGGTACTCCGCCCCGCCCTCCAGCTCCGGCGCGTGCGACTCGCTCACGACGCTGTCCGGGTTGCTGATCACGCCGGGGAGCTTGCGCGTGACGGCGTCGAGCGTCGCCATCGCGGCGACCTCGCCGCCGGAGAGCACGTACGGGCCGATGGAGACCCGGTCGCTGACGAGGTGTTCCACGCGCTCGTCGATGC
Organism: Deltaproteobacteria bacterium; assembly: GCA_050257915.1. Classification (GTDB taxonomy): domain Bacteria; phylum Actinomycetota; class Thermoleophilia; order UBA2241; family UBA2241; genus CAIXSE01. The sequence continues at coordinate 2,588 of JBLMXT010000031.1, read as the reverse complement.
CCTCGTAGCGGCCGCACAGCAGCACCAGGTCGCCGCCGGCCAGCTCGGTGGCCAGCGCGTCGTCCAGTTGCCGCCCCTTGGGCGTGAGCTCGACGACGCGCCGCGAGGCCTTGACGTGCTCGGCGGCTCCGCCGAACACGGCCTCCAGCGCGGCGCAGACGACGTCGATGCGCAGCACCATGCCCGCGCCGCCGCCGTAGGGCGTGTCGTCCACCTGCTGGTGGCCGAGCGGGGTGTGCTCGCGGTAGTCGTTGAGCACGAACTCGTGGCCCAGCGCCCTCGCGGCACGGATGTGCACCTGGTCGAGGTACCACGCGAAGGCCTCCGGGAACAGCGTGAAGACGTCGAAGCGCACGTTCAGCCCTCCGGCTCGTCGAGGAGGCCGTCGACGACGGTCAGGCCCCCCTCCTGCAGACAGATCAGCTCGTCCACGAGGGGGATGAGGACGTCCCCACCGTCCGGCGCCCGCACCGCCAGGATCTCATGGGCGGGCGCCTCGAGCACGTCGCGCACCTCGCCGACGGGGCGGCCCGAGGCCGTCCGCACGGGCAGGCCGAGCAGGTCGCCGACGCGGTAGTGCGGCTGCCGGTCGAGGGCGTCGCCCGCCGCGAGGAGCTCGAGCCCTTGCAGTGCAATTGCCTGGTCGCGGGTCGCGGCGAGGTCCAGGACGACGAGAGGGCGCCGGTCCGTCCCGCCCGCGCGCGTCAGCGCGCACGGACGGGGCTCACCGGCGCCCTCGTCGGCAACGAAGAACCGTTCGCCCAGCTCCAGCCGCTCGAGCCCTCCGGGCGCGAGGTTCAGGTACAGCTCGCCCTTGAGGCCGTGGACCTTGCCGAGGACACCCACTGTCCACAAGGCGGAGTCAGTCATCGATCAGATTCGATGCAGGTCAGTGTGCGGTCCACCTGCGGCGGCCCGCACGTTAGCCCGCCTTCGGCGGTCATCGAGGATCGGCGCTTCGCGCGTCCCTCTCAGACCCGCCTCCGGTGGCTAATCAATGATCTCCACGATGGCGCGCTTGCCGTCCCGTACGGCGGAGGCCTTGACGATGGTGCGCAGGGCCCTGGCGATGCGCCCCTGCTTGCCGATGACCTTGCCGACGTCGTCCTTCGCCACTGAGAGCTCCAACACGACGGTGGTGTCGGTTTCCGTAACCTCCACGTGGACCTCGTCTGGGTTGTCGACCAGCGACTTGGCCAGATACTCGAGCAGGTCCTTCAACATCCCACTACTCCCTCCGTCGTCTCCGCGAGGACACCCTTACTTGTCGATGCCCTTGATGGAGAGCAGCTTCTTGACCGTCCGCGAGGGCTGCGCGCCCTCACCCAGCCACTTCTTGGCCTTCTCAGCATCGATCTCGATGAGCGACGGCTCCATGCGCGGGTTGTACTGGCCGATGGTCTCGATAGCGCGACCGTCACGACGGGCGCGAGAATCCACGACGACGATACGGTAGACAGGGTTCTTGGTGCTCCCTACCCGGGTCAATCTCATACGCACTGCCAACTTGTGTCACCCCCTCAGGGTAGTAAAAAGACGCGCTGCGACCGCACGGGTCGCAGCGGTGCGTGAACCATATGCGACCCTGCTTCAGGCCGCAAGAATCGCTAGTTTACCCGCTCATGCCGGGCAGGCGAAACCCCTTCATCTTGCCGCTCGAGAACATCTTGAGCATCTTCTGCATCTCGCGGTACTGCTTGAGCAGGTTGTTGACGTCCTGGACGGTGGTCCCGCTGCCGGCGGCGATGCGGCGCCGGCGGCTGCCGTCGATGATGTCCGGGTGCCGGCGCTCCTGGCGCGTCATGCTGAAGACCATCGCCTCGATGCGGTCCAGCTGGCGGTCGTCGACCTGGACGTTCTTGAGCTCCTTCATGCCGGGCACGCCCGGCAGCATGCCGAGGATGCTCGAGAGCGAGCCCATCTTGCGCACCTGCTTGAGCTGGTCGAGGAAGTCCTCGAAGGTGAACTCGGCGCGGCGGAGCTTGGCCTCCATCTCCGCCGCCTTCTTCTCGTCGAGCGACTCTTCGGCCTTCTCGATGAGGCTCAGCACGTCGCCCATGCCGAGGATGCGGCTGGCCATGCGGTCCGGGTGGAAGACGTCGAAGTCGTCGAGCTTCTCGCCGGTGCTGGCGTACTTGATGGGCTTGCCGGTGACGGCGCGCACGCTCAGCGCGGCCCCGCCGCGGGCGTCGCCGTCGAGCTTGGTGAGCACGACGCCGTCCAGGTCGACCTGCCCCTTGAAGGCGTCGGCCGCGTTCACCGCGTCCTGGCCGGTCATGGCGTCGACGACGAGCAGCACGTTGTGCGGCTTGACCGCGTCGCGGATGTTGACGAGCTCGGCCATGAGCTCCTCGTCCACGTGCAGCCGGCCGGCGGTGTCGATGATGGCGACGTCGCCGTGCTGACGCGCGAAGGCGACGCCGTCACGCGCGATGTCGACCGGGTCGAGGTCGGGGCCGGGCGCGTTGCAGGGCACGCCCACGCGCCCGGCCAGCGTCTGCAGCTGGTCGATGGCCGCCGGGCGGTAGACGTCGGCGGCGATGAGCACCGGCTGCTTGCCGTCCTTCTTGAGCAGCCTGGCGAGCTTG
>JBLMXT010000030.1:0-3702 GCA_050257915.1 Deltaproteobacteria bacterium | reverse complement strand
CGACCACCTGTAGCCGAGGGCGCGAGGGGGCGCGGGCGCGCCCGCGAGGCCGCCCGTCAATCCGTCCCGCGTGCGCTTGTCCGCCGTCCCGACCAGAAGGAGCTCGTCATGAAGATCGCCGCCGGCGCCGACCACGGTGGGTTCGCGCTCAAGCAGGCCGTCGTGCGCCGCCTGCGCTCTCTCGGGCACGAGGTCGTCGACGTGGGCACAGACTCCGAGGACGTCTCGGTGGACTACCCGGTCTACGGTCACAAGGTCGCGGAGATGGTGGCGTCGGGCGAGGCCGAGCGCGGCGTGCTCGTCTGCGGCACCGGCCTCGGCATCTGCATGTCGGCCAACCGCCACAAGGGCGTGCGCGCCGCCGACTGCTTCACCCCCCACCTCGCCGAGATGGCGCGGCGGCACAACGACAGCAACGTCCTCTGCATGGGCGGCCGGATCCTCAGCGAGGACGAGGCGTGGGCGATCACCGAAGTCTGGCTCGAGACGCCCTTCGAAGGCGGCCGGCACGAGCGCCGCATCGCCGAGATCGACGGGGAGGAGTCTGCTTGAGCCCCGTCGGCCGCGAGTGGCGCCGGGAGCCCCTGTACCACCTCGACCCCGAGCTGAACGAGCTCCTGCGCTGCGAGCTCATCCGCCAGCAGGAGACGCTCGAGCTCATCGCCAGCGAGAACTTCGCCAGCCGCGCCGTGCTCGAGGCGACGGGGTCGGTGCTCACCAACAAGTACGCCGAGGGCACGCCGGGAGCGCGCTACTACGGCGGGTGCGAGGTCGTCGACCAGGTCGAGCAGCTCGCCATCGACCGCTGCAAGGAGGTCTTCGGCGCCGAGCACGCCAACGTGCAGCCGCACTCGGGCTCCTCGGCCAACCTCGCCGCCCTGTTCGCGCTGCTGGAGTCGGGCGACACGATGATGGCGATGGCGCTCGCGCACGGGGGGCACCTCACGCACGGGATGGGGATCAACTACTCGGGCCGCACCTACAACGTGGTGCCGTACCACGTGCGTCCCGACACCGAGGTCATCGACTTCGACGAGGTGCGGGCCCTGGCGCTGGAGCACAAGCCGAAGCTCATCATCTGCGGCTACAGCTCGTATCCGCGGACCATCGACTTCGCCGCCTTCCGGGAGATCGCCGACGAGTGCGGGGCGCTGCTGATGGCCGACATCGCCCACGTCGCCGGGCTCATCGCCGCCGGCGTGCACCCCAACCCGGTGCCCTACTGCGAGGTCGTCACGAGCACCACGCACAAGACCCTCACCGGGCCGCGGGCCGGCATCATCATGTGTCGCGCCGAGTACGCCGACGCCATCGACCGCGCCGTGTTCCCCGGCATGCAGGGCGGCCCGCTCATGCACGTGATCGCCGCCAAGGCGGTGTGCCTGCGCATCGCCCAGAGCGACGAGTTCCACAAGCTGCAGCGGCAGATCGTCAAGAACTGCGCCGTGCTCGCCGAGACGCTGGCCGAGGGCGGCCTGCGCCTCGTGTCCGGCGGCACCGACGTGCACCTGGCGCTCGTCGACCTGCGGCCCGCCGGCCTGACCGGCCTCGAGTGCCAGGACCTGCTGGAGCGCGTGAACATCACGGCCAACCGCAACGTGGTGCCGTTCGAGGACGCCTCGTTCAACGTGGCCAGCGGCCTGCGCGTCGGCTCGCCGGCGGTGAGCACGAGGGGGTTCATGGAGCCTGAGATGCGTCAGACCGGCGAGCTCATGCTGCGCGCCATCGCGGCCCGCGACAACGACGCGGCGCTCGCCGAGATCCGCCACGAGGTCGTCGAGCTCCTCGACCGGTTCCCGCTGTACGAGTTCCTGTGATGGGAGCCGGAGAGGAGGCGGCTCGCGGCTGGCACCGCCCGACCTGGGACGAGTACTTCCTCCAGCTCGCCCGCCAGGCCGCGACCCGCTCCACCTGCCTGCGCCGCCAGGTGGGCGCCGTGCTGGTGCGCGACAAGCGCATCCTGGCGACCGGGTACAACGGCGCGCCGCGCGGCGTCGCCCACTGCCTCGACATCGGCTGCCTGCGCGAGCAGCTCGGCATCCCTTCGGGTGAGCGCCACGAGCTCTGCCGCGCCATCCACGCCGAGCAGAACGCCGTCATCCAGGCGGCCATCCACGGTGTGGCAATCGAGGCGGCCACGCTCTACTGCACCCATCACCCCTGCATCCTGTGCGCCAAGATCCTCATCAACTGCGGCGTGCGCGAGATCCACTACCTCGAGGGCTACCCCGACGACCTCTCGCGCGAGATGCTGGAAGAGGTGGGGGTCGTCCTGATCAAGGAGGAGCTGTCATCGGCGGGCTGCTGAACCTGTCCAGCTCGCCGCGCAACGCGATCCTGGGTTTCCTGTTCGCCGCGCTCATCGTCTACGCGCTCACGCCGCTGATGGGCCGCCTCGCGCACCGCACCGGCGCCGTCGACACGCCCACGGACGACCGGCGCATGCACGAGCTGGCGACGCCCCTCCTCGGCGGCCTCGCCATGTACATCGGCTGGATGGTCCCGGTGATGCTGCTGGTGGAGGTGGACCGGGCGGTGTGGGGCATCATCGGCGGCGCGACCATCGTCGTCGCCGTCGGGCTGTTCGACGACCTCTACGAACTCGAGCCCATCGTGAAGTTCATCGGCCAGCTGCTGGCGATCGGCGTGGCCATCTACTTCGACACGCGCATCACCCGCATCGGCGTGCCGTGGACCGACGTCATGTGGCACCTGCCGTTGTTCGCCTCCGTCCTGGTCACCGCGTTCTGGATGGCGATGATCATCAACATGGTGAACTTCATCGACGGGCTGGACGGCCTCGCCGCCGGGGTCTGCGGCATCTCGGCGCTGACGTTCGCGATCATCTCGCTGGCGACGGGCTTCGCGTCCATGGGCGTGCTGGCGGCCGTCCTCGCGGGCGCGACCTTCGCCTTCCTGCGCTTCAACTTCCACCCGGCGTCCATCTTCATGGGCGACGCCGGGTCGATGCTCCTCGGGTTCGTGCTCGCCTGCATCAGCGTGCAGAGCGTGATGAAGAGCACGGCCGCCGTCGCCCTGGTGCTGCCGCTGCTCGTGCTGGGCGTGCCGTTCGTCGACCTGTTCCTCATCGTCTGGCGGCGGTGGCGACGAGGCGTGCCCTTCTACTCCCCCGGGCAGGACCACGTCCACCACGACCTCGTGCTGGTGCACGGGTTCTCGCAGCGCAAGAGCGTGCTGCTGCTGTACTCGTGGTGCATCTGCCTCAGTGGCCTCGCGATCTCCATGCAGCAGCGGTTCTGGCCGGCCATCGTCATCTTCGGCACCGCCGCCGTCGTCTCCACCGTGTACATGGCGCGCCTGCTCAGCCGCTACCGGTCGCGACGGCGCGGGCTGCCCGATCCCCTGGCGCCCGGTGTCGGGAACAATCCCACGGGGGCGGAAGACGGAGCCGGCCGGGCGTGAACGGCCGGGTCCGCGCAACCCCGAAAATGGTATTCGTATCCCATTTGCAGGCGCACGGGACGGCAGGTATAGTTTGACGCCACAGCACCCCGAGGACGGGAAGAAGAAGGATCAGCCGCGCTCGACGGCGTCCGCGGAGTCCGTCGCGTTCCTCCTGCTCGCCGGCGTCGCCGTCGGGCTCGGGTTCGGCGCCGGCGTCGACTGGCTCTTCAGCACGTTTCCCCTGTTCGTGGTGATCGGCGTGTTCGTCGGCTTCGCGCTGGCGCTCTACGCCGTCTA
>JBLMXT010000029.1:0-4979 GCA_050257915.1 Deltaproteobacteria bacterium | reverse complement strand
CCGGCGCAGTCGGCGAGCGGCCGCGCCGTGGTGGTGCCGTGGTGGAAGGTCTGCGGGTCCGGGTGGCAGGTCTGGCAGCCGCCGAGCGCCTGGTAGTGCGCCGTGTGGCAGGTCGAGCAGGTCTTGGTGAGCGCGGGCGTCGCCGTGTGCAGCGCGGTGGTGCCGTGGCAGCGCGCGTTCGTGCAGGACACGTCGTTGGTGAACGCGATCTGCCTGGCCTCGGGATGAGAGACCGACGAATGGCAGGTCAGGCACGACGCCGGCACCGCAGGGCGGTCGTGGCCGGTGTGGCAAGCGGCGCAGCTGGTCGCCGCTCCGGCGTGCGAGGTCTTGGCGGCGGCGAGTGTTCCGTTGTGACACGTGGCGCAGGCGGGCGCCGGGCTGTCGACCGCATCGTGATGCGGACTGGCGCCGGGCGCCGTGGCGCCGCTGCTCACGCCGTGGCAGTCGACGCATGTCTTGCCGTACCCGGACGCGCCCAGGTGGGCGCTTCTGGTGTGCGCGTAGGAGGTGGTGTAGGCGGGCTCGTCGTCCGTCGACGTCAAGAGGTGGCAGGTGGTCGTGCAGCCCGCGGCGAGCTGCCACGCCGACGTGTCCGCGCCGGGCTCGTGGCAGCTCCAGCACTTCTGTGTGCCCCGGGTCTTGAACCCCGCGTGGCAGCCGGTGCAGGTCGCGTTCGTGGGTGTCTGTTCGGCGTGGCAGCCGACGGCGCACGAGCGCTTCCCCAGAGCCGTCGAGTGATTCCACTCTTGGTACGCCGAGGCCGGCGCCGCAGCGGCGAGCAGGACGGCCAGGACGCTCGCGACGGTGAGCAAGCGCAGCAGGCGCCGCAAGGCGTCCCCTGCCGTCCGATGAGTGCGGTCCCACGCTGGCACGATCGCCCCTCCACGGTGGCCTTCGCGTCTACGAGCAGTAAAGGCGAAGCGACCTCCTCAGTCAACGCCTGCGCGGCGCGAAGCTAGGAACCGCCCGCCGCGCCGCGAATGCTCTTGCGAGCGGCGCGCCACCCGGCGCTCCCGCACGCGCGCAGCCGGAGGGACCGATGGCGATCCACCACGACAGCTTCCTCGTCGACGCGGAGGGTACGCACCCGGACGTGGGCCACGAGCTCGTCCGCACCCACCTCGAGCGCGGGGAGTTCTTCTGGCTCGACCTGCACCGGCCGACGGCCGCCGAGGTCGAGCTCCTGCGCGATCCGTTCGGCCTTCATCCTCTGGCCGTCGAAGACGCGGAGCACTTCGGCCAGCGGCCGAAGCTCGAGGAGTACGACGGCTTCGTCTACCTCGTCGTCTTCGGCGCGAACAGCGACCGCGACGGACTCGTGGAGGTCCACTGCTTCCTCTCCGAGAAGTACCTCGTCACCGTGCACCGCGACGACTGCCCCGCCTTCGCCGACCTGCGGCGGCGGGCGGCCGAGGGCCGGCCGCCGGCGTCCGGGCCGGCCCTCGCCCTGTACCACGTGGTCGACGCGCTGGCCGACAGCTTCTTCCCCGAGCTCTCCAGGCTCGACGACCGCATCGACGAGCTCGAGAACGGCGTGCTCAGACGGCCGGACGAGAAGCAGCTCGAACAGGTCTTCGCCATGAAGCGGCGCCTCGTCGCCTGGCGCAAGGTGATCACCCCGGAGCGTGACCTGTTCGCGCGGCTGCTCACCGGTGTCGTCGACCTGCCGGGCATGACGCCCGACGCCGAGCGCTACTACCGCGACGTCTACGACCACCTGATCCGCATCAGCGACCTCGTCGACAGCTACCGCGACCTGCTCACCGGGGCGATGGACGTCTACCTCTCCACGGTCTCCAACCGCCTCAACGAGGTCATGAAGCGGCTCACGATCGTCGCGACGATCTTCATGCCGCTCACCTGGATCGTCGGGTTCTTCGGCATGAACTTCGCCTCCATGGTGCGCGCCATCGACGGCTGGCCGGCGTTCGCGGCGCTGGGCGTGGCGACCCAGGTCGTCGCGCTGGGCGTCATGCTCGTGCTGTTCCGCCGCCGGCGCTGGATCTGAGGCGCGGCGGGCGCAGGCTGCCGCGCCTCCACGCGACGAGCAGCAGGACCGCGCCGGCCGCCGAGGTCACCGCCAGCGTCACCAGAGAGCTCTCGGGTCCGAACGGACCGCCCGTCAGCCACTCCGGGCCGGTCAGCGTGGAACGCAGGACGCCGGGGATGGCATAGCCGCTCACCGGCGTCCCGAACACGCCGCCCTCGACGAAGTTCCAGGCGGCGTGCACGCCGATCGCCAGCCAGAGGTGGCGCGTCGCGAGATAGCACGCCCCGAGCAGCACGCCGCCGAAGAGGGCGATCATCACCGCGTCGAACGGTCCGGCGTTGGGGTTGTCGGCGTGCTGCCAGCCGAACCAGACGGAGGCCAGGGCGAGCGCCGCCCAGCTGCCGAGGCGCTCCTCGCTCACCCGCTGGATGACGCCGCGGAAGAGCAGCTCCTCGCGGAACGCGACCGCCGCGGCCGGGGCCGACCACTGAAGGACCACCCACTGCTGACGGCCGACGAGCTAGTAGGCGTCGGCGACGGCGAGGATCGCGACGGCCGCGGCGAAGAGTCCCGCCCCGAGCGCCAGCCCGCCGGCACCCTCGAGCACGCCTTTCCACCCCCCGCCGAGCTCGCGCACGCGCCGTCGTTCGGTGAGGCGTACGAATCCCCAGTAGAGGAGGAGCGGCACGGCGATCCCGGCCACCGCCTCCGGCAGGCGCGGGTAGCCAGCGTCGAGATAGCGCTGCCCCGGCCCGTACACCAGCGTCGAGACCCTGTCGAAGACCGCGTACAGCCAGTCTGCGAGCCACCCGATCAGCCGGCGCGCCACCCAGTCGAGGAGGATGAACCCCGCGACGATGCGGATGAAGGCGGAGGCGAAGAACTCCTGGAGTGCGTTGCGCGGCGGCGCCGGCCGCTCGGCGTCAGCGAGCGCGGCCGGGCCCGACGGCATCACCCTGCCGGCCGCAGCACCCACGTGCTCGCGTGGTCCACGGCCACGAACCCCAGGCCGGCGTAGAACGGTTCCGCGGCCGGGGACGAGTAGAGGGCGAACCAGCGGGCGCCGGCGCCCAGGTGATGGCCGATCGCGGCGGAGACGGCGGCCGCGGCCGCCCCCCGGCGCCGGTGCGAATGGCGCGTGCCGACCGCATACAGGCCGGCGACGTCGCCGATCTGCGCGCTGCCGGCCACGGCCACGGGGCGGCCGTCGTGCAGGGCGAGGAAGGCCGCGGCGTCGGTCCGCGCGGCGAAGCCGACGCCGAGCAGGCGCTGGCACCAGTCCACCGGCAGCGCGAAGGCGTCGGCCAGCACGTCGCCGGCGGCGAGGATCCCCTCCACCCCGGCGACGCGCGCCGTCTCGTGTGTGGCCTCGACGCTCACGACGTCACCCGCGTGCGCGCACATGAGGGGCAGGCGGCCGCCGGCGGTGAAGCCGAGGGCGGCGGCGGCCTCGGCCGCCTCGGCCGCCACCGGGGATGCGGCGTAGACGACGCCGGGCAGCACGCGGCGGCGGAGCACCGCGGTCGCCCCGGCGATGCCGTCGCCCACGCCGTCCGGGCCGTAGGCGACGATCAGATTGACCTCGTGCGCGGCCTCACCGCCGATGCCGACGCTGACGCCCGGAGCGCTCCACGACTCGCCGCGCTCGGCGCTGCCGATGAACGCACGCCAGCCTTCGCCCTGCGCGCCGACGAGCCTCACAAGTGAGGGGACCTTGTGACCCAAGGTGGGACCTCGCCTCCAAGCGGGTACTGTAGCTGCCGTTACTCTTCCCGAGGAGCCCTACGGGCACCCGGCCCGGCGCCGTTACACGTTCTGCGCGCGGCGGCGCCGACCTGCAGCGACAGAGAGGGGACCCGCCATGGTGTACCTGGCCGTCGACGCCGTCGGCGCGGCGTGGCTGGACGGGTCCCGCGCCGCCATGGCCGGGTTCCTCGTCGGTCTGCTGGCCACCTTCCTCTTCGTGCGCGTCAACACGCGGCTGATCCGCGCGCAGGTGAGCTGGTGGTTCCACGACATCGAGAGCGAGGGCGGCACCCACGTCCACCACATGGTCATCGGCGTGGTGCTCATGGTCACCGTGGGCGTGCTGCTCATCGCCCTGGCGCCGTCCGGCCTCGCCGCCCAGGTCCTCGCGCTCCTCTTCGGCGCCGGCGTCGCGCTGACGCTGGACGAGTTCGCCCTCATCCTGAACCTGCAGGACGTCTACTGGCGCAAGGAGGGCCGGCTCTCGGTGGACGCGGTGATCATCGTCGTCGCCGCCGCTTCGCTGTTCGTGGTCGGCATGGACCCGTTCGCCGATCTCGAACAGCCCGGGCGCAGCGGCGACCTCTTCCGCGTCGTCGTCGTCGCCTACATCGTGGTGGTCATCGTCCCGGTGCTGCTCTGCCTGCTCAAGGGCAAGATCTGGACCGGGGTGATCGGCGTGTTCATGCCGATCGTCGCGATCGTGGGCGCGAGCCGGCTGGCGCGCCTCAACTCGCCGTGGGCGCGGGGGCGTTACCGGTCGCGGCCTAAGAAGCTGGCCAAGGCCGAGCGGCGCGAGGCACGCCTGCGCGCGCACACGCTCGCCTGGCGGGATGCGTTCTTCGACCTCATCGCCGGCAAGCCGCACCTGCCGTCGCTGCCGCCGGCGGGCGCAGAGGCGGAGCCGCAGCAGGGTGTGGCCGAGCCGGCGGGCGCCGCGGCCCCCGCCGCGGCCGACGCGCCGGCGGACGACGAGGCCGCCGGCGGCCGTTCCTAGGCGCCGGCGGTCACGACGACCGCGAGGTCGTCGATGAACCGGCGCTGCACCGGCACGATGGCCTCCCGCGCCGCGTCCAGCGTGAACCAGGCGGCGCGGTCGACCTCCGGGAACTCCGCCATCTTGCCCGAGCGCGGCGGCCACTCCATGGTGAACGTGTTGCTGGTGATGGCGCCGGCGTCGCAGTCGTGCTCCACCGCCCAGGCGAAGATGAGCTTGTGACCGTGCGCTTTGACCCCGCCG
>JBLMXT010000028.1:0-9135 GCA_050257915.1 Deltaproteobacteria bacterium | reverse complement strand
CGAGGAAGAGGCCGAGGGCCGTGCGCGTGCTGCGCAGCTTGAGCAGCTCGGCGCGGGCGAGGGCGATCACTGTTCCCGCCTCGTGCCGGCGATCTGCAGGAACAGCTCCTCGAGGCTGGGCTGCTCGGTGAGGAGCTCGTGGAGCGCGAGGCCGTGGGCGTGAGCCAGGTCTCCCACCTCGGCGGCGGACGGACCCCGGATCGCGAGCGCTTCGTCGAGGCGGTTGACGGCCGCGCCGGCCGTGAGGAGCGCGGCCTCGAGCCTCTCGGCCTGCGGCGAGCGCACGCGCACCACGGGCTGCGTGGCCGCCGTGAGCTCGTGGATCGTCCCCTGCGCGAGCAGCCGACCCTTGCTCAAGATGAGGACGTCGTCCACGGTCTGCTCGACCTCGGCGAGGACGTGGCTGGACACGAGGACCGTGCGGCCCTCGGCGGCGAGCTTGCGCAGGAACGTGCGCAGCCAGAGCATCCCCTCGGGGTCGAGGCCGTTGGCCGGCTCGTCGAGGATCAGCACCTCCGGGTCGCCGAGCAGCGACGCCGCCAGCGCCAGCCGCTGCTTCATGCCGGTGGAGTAGCCCTTGACCGCCCGCTTCGCCGCGCCCTCGAGCTCGACGAGCGCGAGGGTCTCCTCCACGCGGGCGTCGGGGATGCCGGCGCCGGTGGCGATCACGCGCAGCGCGTTGCGGCCGGAGCGCCCCGGGTGGAAGCCGGAGGCGTCGAGGAGTGCGCCGACCCTGGCGGCGGGCGCGCGCAGCTCCCGGTAGCGGCTGCCGAGAATGGTCACCGATCCGGAGGTCGGCCGCACCAGGTCGAGGATGATGCGCAGCGTCGTCGTCTTGCCGGCGCCGTTGGGCCCCAGGACGCCGGTGATGGTGCCCGCCTCGATGGCGAAGCTCACGTCGTCGACGGCGAGGACCTTCTTGCCGAAGCGCTTGGTGAGGCGCTCGGCCTTGATGACGGACATCGTGCCTCCCGGGTCTCGTGCGCGAAGCGCGCCCGCGGGGGAGTCTACACGAGGCGCTCGGCGCGCTCGCGCCGCGCGGGCCAGACTCCGGGCGCCCGGTCGCGTCACGGCCGCAGCGTGCGGCGGTACAGCGCCCAGTCGCCGCCGCGGTCGTCGGCCCAGAAGACGCTGCCGGCGGCGATGACCGGGCTGGCCCGTCGGCCGGCCCCGCCGTCTGCGACCGGGTAGGCGCGGTCGCGGCCGAAGTCGTACACCCACACCTCCGTGCCGGGCGACGCGCGCGTCGTGACCCACGTGGCGTAGTCGCCCGTCAGTGAGAGCGAGGAGGCCACGCCGGGCAGGCGCTTCAGGATCGTGGCATCGCCCGAGCTCCGGTCCCAGGAGACGATCGCGGTGGTGTGGCCGCCGGCGGGCGCCGCCCAGAGGACGCGCTCCCGGTCGATGGCTACGCCGGTGGCGGCGCGCGCCAGCCGCCGGCGGGTCCTGTCGCCGAACGACGCCGTCCAGACCTCGGCCCTGCCCTCGTCGCCGGCGATCCACACGACCCAGCTTCCCCACGCGTCCGCGGCGCGCACGCGGCCACCGGCCTTCATGGCGTACTCCTCGTCGGTCAGCGAGTTGCTGCCGCGGATGACGTCATCGCCGTGGCCGTCGCCGTCCTGCTCCACCCAGAGCACGCTCTCGCCCGTGACCATCGGGGAACGACCCGCCGACGCGACGGTCCAGCGGCGCGTGGTCGCCGTGTCGTAGGCCTCGAGGCGCGGCCGGCCCGCGCCGCGGCGGCCGGGCCACGCCGCCCAGACGATGAGGTCTCCAGCGGCGGCGGGGTGGCCGGCCGTCTTGCCCGTGGAGGCGCGGCCGAGCACCTTGGCGGCGCGGCTGGTGCGCGCGTCGTACGACCAGAGCCCGGCGACCGCCGCGCTCGGGTCCCGCTGCTCCCAGATGACGACACCGCCGCGCGCGGCGAGGCCCAGGGCCTGGTCCGGCCAGGAGAGGGAGGTCACGCTGGTCACCCGGCCGCCGCCACCGGCGTCCGCGGATGCTTGCGCGGGTCCGGGGAGCAGGCCGGCATCGTACGCCAGATAGGCGGGCACCAGCGCCATCGCCAGAAACGCCGCGACTGCCACGACCCTCGATGCCACAGCTCCCACCTCCCGCGGCCCGCCCCGGCCGCCCCAGTGGCACTGCGCCCCGGCGCGTTCGGGGACGCGCCGCTGGTCTTCCCCTTGCAGGGGGTCTGAAACGCGGCGCCGTTACGGGCGGCGGCCCGCCACCAGGGCGTCGATCCGGCGCTGCGTCTCGCCGTCCAGCGCGAACGCCGGGCCCGCCGCCCGGATCTCGGCGAGGCGGGCCCGCACGCGCTCGAGGAGCGTCAGGCCGCCGGCGGCGGACCAGCGCTCCCAGGTCGTCTGGTCGATCAGCGAGGCCCGCCAGAAGTCGCGGTAGCGCCGGCGTGTCATGCTGGCGCCGAGGTGGGTGCCGCCGGGGCCGGCGGCGTCGACCTCGGCCAGCGCGAGCGCCTCGTCGTCCACCGGCAGCTCCGCCAGCAGGGCCCTGGCGTAGCCGGCGACCTCGTCGCCGAGCACGAGCCCCTCCAGGGCGCCCTGCATCCCGCTCTCCAGGTAGCCGACATCGTGCAGCAGCGTGGCGCGGGAGAGCGCGCCCATGACCGTGGCGATCCCCAGTTCCAGGGCCCACTGCTCGTCCAGCGTCTTGCTGTCCGAGTGGCCGGCGTAGTGCCAGCTCGGCAGGCCGTACCAACGGATCAGGTCGAGGTGTGCCTGGTTACCGAGGAACACGCCGGGAGCGTTGTAGACGTCCACCGCCGTCTGCATGTTCATGACGCCGGTGCCCACGCCCATCACGAACGGCGCGCCGGCCTTTCCCAGCTGGTGCACGACGAGGCCCGCGAGCACCTCGGCGTTGGCGACGGCCACGCAGGCGGTGAGCGACGCCGGGCCCTGCGCCCCGGCCGACACCGACGGCGCCAGCACTAGCGGCACGTCCAGGTCGGCGCAGGCGAGCGTCTTGCTGCAGCACACGTCGTCCAGCTGGAGCGGCGGTGAGCTCATGGCGAGGCAGGCGAAGCTGCCGGCCTCGCCGCAGGCCGCCGCCATCGCGTGCATGGTGTGCAGCGTCTCGCCGCCGAAGGGGCTCGAGACGACGATCGGCTTGCGCGTGCCGCGCAGCATGGCGGCGAACTGCGTGACGTCCACCGCTTCATTGGGGACGTCCCGGGGCAGCGCCATGCTCATGGCGAAGTCGATGTTGGGCAGCGCCTCGACGACGCGCGCCGCCGCTTCGACATCGGCGAGCGTGGCGCGCCGGCGCTCGCCGGTGTCCGGGTCGGCGACGTAGAGGCAGTCGGGCCCGCTGCCGAGGTAGCCGGCGCCGTCGCGCAGTTCCAGGGGCGCCGTTTCGCCGCCGCGCGGGCGCAGCGTCCAGGTGCGCGGCGCGCTCGCGAGCGCCTGCTCCACGAGTGCGCGGGGCAGGCGCACGCGCCGGCCGTCGACCGGGGCGCCGGCGGCGGCGCAGAGCTCGCGGGTGCGCTCGTCCTTCGCGGCGACCCCCGTGCGCTCCAGCACGGTCAGCGAGGCGGCGTGGACACGCCGGCAGGCCTCGTCGTCCCAGACGCTGAGTGTGGCTCGGTTCACGGCGGGTCCCCTCGGGTCGGTCGTCGGGTGACGGAGTGGTGCGCGGCCGCCGCGCCCGGTCGCGGCGCGCGCCTCTCCGGCGACCGTCCTGCGGCTGCGTCGGCAGGGTCCGCGTTCGCTGAAGACCTTGAACCAGAGGCCGCCGAAAGAGCGGCCGGAGCTGGCGCGCCGCGGCCCAGTACATACCGCCGCAGCGAGCCGCGTCAAGTCAGCGGCGCCTCAGGAATGGCCGCCCACGGGCGGAGCGGTGCGGTCGCGGCCGGGGGCGGAGTGGCGTCCCCGCTCGCGACGCTCGATGAGGGTGATGGTGAGCAGCCAGACGAAGCAGGCCAGCGCTCCGCCGGTGGCCAGGATCATGAGGAGCTCGATCCCGATCTCCTCCAGCGTGAACAGCATGGCGGCCTCCATCATCCGGCCGCAGAGCGACCTCGGTACCATGAAGGTACTCAGGGGCGCGTAAAGGCGGAGTGAAGGCGAGGGGCGCCGGGCTAAAGAGTCCGCTAAGCGAGCCGCTCCTGCGCGGCGTCGTCCGCAGCGGCGAAGCGGAACCCGACGCCCGGCTCGGTGATGATGTAGCGCGGTCCGCCCGGCCCGGGCTCGATCTTCTTGCGCAGGTTGCTCACGTGGACGCGCAGCGTCTGGGAGTCCTCCGCCCACTCGGCCCCCCACACGTGCTCGAGGATCATGCGCTGGGTGACGACGAGGCCTGCGTTGCGCGCCAGGAAGGCGAGGATGTCGAACTCCGTCGGCGTGAGCGCGATCTCCGCGCCCGCCTGGCGCACGCGGCGGCGGGCGATGTCGATCTCGAGGTCGCCGGAGTGCACGACCGGCGGCGGGGCGGTGAGCGCCGCCGCGCGCCGTAGGAGCGCGCGGATACGGGCCAGCAGCTCGCCGGCCGAGAAGGGCTTGGTGAGGTAGTCGTCGGCGCCCTCGTCCAGGGCCGTGATCTTGTCGGCTTCGTTGGAGCGCACCGAGAGGACTAGGATCGGCGCCGTCATCCAGGTGCGCAGCTCGCGACAGACCTCGATGCCCGAACGGTCGGGCAGCATGAGGTCGAGCACGACGAGGTCGGGAGGCGCGTCGATGGCCTTGAGCAGCGCCTCCTCGCCCGTCGCCGCCATCTCGAGAACGTAGCCGCGCGTGGAGAGGATAGACTTGAGCGCGCGGCGGATCTGCTCCTCGTCGTCCACGACGAGGATGCGGGTCGGACGCTCCGGCACCGTCATGCACGCTCCTCTCCTGCCGCCCCGCGGAATCCGTCGCCCTCGGTCAGCGTGATCACGAACCGTGCTCCGTGCGGCGTCACGTCGTGCAGAGAGATCGTGGCCCCGTGGCTGCGCACGATCTCACGGGCGATCGCCAGTCCCAGCCCCGTCCCGGACGGTCCGTGCTGGCCGGGGCGCCTGCCCCGGTAGAACTTCTCGAACACCGCTTCGTGTTCGTCGGCGGGGATGCCGGGTCCTTGGTCCTCCACCCAGAGGCGCACGCCGTCGTTCCACCCGCGGGCGCCCACCGTGACCGGCCCGTCGGTGTAGAGGAGGGCGTTCTCGAGCAGCGCCTGGATCACGCGCGCGAACTGCACGAAGTCGAGGTTCACCACGAGGTCGTCCTCGGGCAGGTCCACGCGCACGCGCTGGCGGAGGTGGGCGGGCAGCATGTCGATGCCGGCCGCGACGATCTCCCCGAGCGCGTAGAGCTCATGTCGCGGCTCCCACGCGTGCGCCTCGAGCCGTGAGAGCTCGAGGAGCGCGCTGATGCTCGTGTTGAGGCGCGCGATGTCGCCCACGATCGCGCGCAGCTCGTCGCGCACGCTCTCCTCATCCCAGGCGACGTCGCTCTCGAGCAGGTTGCTCACCGTCGCGGTCAGGGCGGCGAGCGGGGTCTTGAGTTCGTGCGAGACCGACGAGAGCAGGCTCGACTTGAGGTTGTCCGCCTGGCGCTCTGCCGCCGCGGCGGCAGCGGCGCTCTGCAGGCGCTCCCGCTCCAGGAAGGCGCCGACGAGGTTGCCGAGGGACGTGACGAGCCGGTGATCGGCGGGCGAGTACGGCCGCTGGTCGTCGCGCGCCTGCACGGTGAGCACTCCGGTGATCCCGGACGGGCTGTGCACCGGCACGTACAGGCCGCCACCACCCGCCGCCTCGCCACCCAGCGGCTCGCCGGCCTCGGCGCGGAAGGTGCGCTCGGCGCGTTCGCCCACCGCAGCATCGACGGAGACGCCGGACGGCACTTCCCGGTAGACCACCAGGCGATCTTCTCGCTGGACGAAGAGCGCCGCGGAGCTCGCGTGGAGCAGGTCGACGATCTCGCCGAGGCAGGTCTCCGCCATCTGCTCGGCGGAGACCTGTGACACGACCTCCGCGCTGAGGCGATTGAGCGCGGCCGCCTCCTGCTCGCGCGCCCGGGCGCGCGCTTCCCGCTCGCGCATCCGCCCCGCGAGCGCCCCGACGAGCACGCCGACCAGCAGGAACGCCGCCAGCGAGAGCCAGTCCTTGGGGTCGTGGATCATGAACGTGTGGTACGGGGGGAGGTAGAAGAAGTTCCAGGCGAAGAAGGCGAGGACCGCGGTGAGGACCGCCGGCCCGGGGCCAGAGGCGATGGCCACCAGGAGGATGACGAGCAGGTAGAGGAGGGCCCACTGCCCCTTGGCGAAGACGTCGCGCCCCGGCAGGAACACCGCGGTGCTGAGGGCGATCGCCACCAGCGCGAGCACGTACCCGTGGCGGGAGAGCGCCCGGGTGAGCCGGGCCGTCACAGGGCGCTCACCGCCTTCTCGTACACCAGCGTGGCCGCCCGCGACTGCGTGAAGCCGGCCGAGCCGTACAGGCGCATGGCTCCGGTCGGGTTCTCCGAGTCGACGCCGAGATACGCGACCGGCTGCCCGCGCCGCCGCAGTTCCGCGCACGCCTGCAGCAGGAGGGCGCGCCCGAGCCCGCGTCCGCGCCACGGGCGCCGCACGAAGAGCTCGTCCAGGTAGCCGCCGACCGGCGTCTCGAAGGCGAGCATGGCGCCGGCCACTTCGTCACCATCCCAGGCGACGAACCAGAGGCCGAGGTCGAGGTCGCCGCGAACGAAGCGGAACGCGAGCCACTCGTCCAGGTCCATCGCCGTCGGGCGGAAGTGGTCGCGGAACGCCTCCTCGCCGGCGGCGTGCACGGCCACCTCGTCCCGGTGTCGGCGGAAGGTGCCGATCCGGATGCCGGCCGGCAACGACGGCTGCTCGACCGGGCGCGCAAGGTCGCGGTCGAGCCGCAGGAACGTCCGGATGTGGCGGTAGCCGCGCTGCTCGTACAATGTCCTGCGCGGCGCATCGACTTCGGGGACCCACACGCCCAGCACGCCGTCGATCGCAGGACCCGCCTCGCGGAGGGACTCGAGCGCCCTCGCCTCGCAGAGGTCGAGCAGCAGCGCGCTCAGGCCGCGGCCGCGATGGTCGGGGTGCACGAGCTGTTCCGCGACGATCTCGGCCGGGGGCGCCTCCACCCAGCAGAACCCGTAGCCGGCGAGGCTGCCGCCGGCGTCCTCGACGACCCACGAGTCGCGCTCGAGGACGAGCCGCGGCAGCGCCCACTCCTCGCGCACGTGCTCCACCGTGACGTCCGACGCGCCGTGCCACGCCGTCTCCGCGGCGACCTTGAGCGCCGTCACGGCTCCGGCGTCGGCGGGCGTCGTCGCCCGCAGGCGGTAGCCGGGCGGCGGAGACGGATATGGGGAGGGTAGGCTCATGGCAGCTGGAAGACGCTCCGATTGTAGCGCCGGACGCGAACGCGCCGCTGCGCCCGCGCGTCTCGGCTTGCAGACGACGGCGCCGCCCGCGGCGCCGGGGGAGGTGCGCTCATGAGACACACGACAGGAGCGCTGGCGGCCCTGGCCGCACTCGTGGTGCTGGGGGCAGCCGTCGTCGGCGGCTGCGGGGGAGCGACGGCTGCTCAGCCGGCTTCGCCGTCGCCCTCCGCTCCGCCATCCGGCGTCGCCGACATCACCGGCGTCGTCCGCGACCTCACGCCAGGTGGCGACGCCGGGACGGCCGTGCTGCTCGTTGTCGCCGACCCCGACGTCGACAGCGCCGTCGAACGCGCTGCCGTGCGTGTCACGACGCAGAGCATCGTGTGGGCGGCCGCCGGCGCGGACAAGGTCGAGCTGACCGCGGACGATCTTGCCGAGGGCCAGCGCGTGGCCGTGTGGTTCACGGGCCCGGTCGCCGAGTCGTACCCCGTCCAAGCCACCGCGGGCGCAGTCGAGATCGTCACGCCCCTGGAGTAGGCGCGGCGGGCGCACCCGGCGGACGCGCGCCCGGTCAGGCCTTCGCGGGGCGCGTGGAGAGACCCGACTGCCGCTCCACGGGGCGCGCGGCCAGTCCCGCTCGCGGCGTGGCCGGGGACGGGGCGGCGGACGCGGTCTGAGGCCGCAGTGGCGTGCAGGCGGCGGCGTACTCGTTCCAGACTCTCCGGCGCAGCCGACTCTTCGCAGCCTGCGCACGGCGCTGCTCCATCCAATCGCGGCCGGCAGTCGCGAGCACGACGGTCGAGAGCAGGACCACCAGAAGCACCACCGTCACGATGACGGCCTCCATCAGCATGTCCTGCACCATGAACATCTCACGCCTCCGCTCATCGGGCTTCCGAGGGCACACCCGTGCACCCTGAGGATGGACCCGTGGGCGTCAAGCCGGCGTGAAGCCGGGCGGGGTCGCCATAAAGATGTCGTGAAGTCGGAGGAGCGGATCGCGAGCCACCGCCGCACCGGCCCGGGCGGCCGGCGCCGGCTCAGCCGGTGTGCATGAAGTTGATCACGTCGCCGTCCTGGACGACGTACTCCTTGCCCTCGGTGCGCAGCAGCGCCCTCTCGCGTGCGGCGTGGAAGGACTTCAGCTCGATGAGGTCGTCGATGTTGACCACCTGGGCGCGCACGAACCCGTGCTCGATGTCGCTGTGGATGCGGCCCGCGGCCTGCTTGGCGGTCCAGCCGCGGGGCAGCTGCCAGGCGCGCGACTCGCTGCTGCGGAAGTCGCCGGTGAAGAAGGTGATGTAGCCGAGCACCTCGTAGCAGGCGCGCAGGACGACGTCGAGCGTGCCGGCCTCGTCGGCGCCGAGCTCGGCGCGGAACTCGGCCGCCTCCTCCGGCTCGAGGTCGGCGAGCTCGGCCTCGAGGCGCGCGGCGACGGCGACCACCTGGTCGCCGCGGTCGCGCGCCCACTCCACGAACTCCGCGTGCCGCTGCAGGGCGGCCGCGGCGCTCTCGTCGTCGTCGGTGTTCAGCACGAACAGCACCGGGCGGTCGCTGACGAGCGCGAGCTCCCGGAAGAGCGGCTCGTCGTCCGGGGCGCGCTCGTACTTCTTGGCCAGGGTACCGTCCATGAGCGCCGCGTGGAGCGCCTCGAGCACCTCGAGCTCGTGCCGCGCCGCCCTGTCGCCGCTGCGCGCCGCCTTGCGTGTCTTGTCGAGGCGGCGCTCCACGAGCTCGGCATCGCTGAGCACGAGCTCGGTCTCCACGAGGTCGACGTCCGCGCGCGGATCCGGTG
>JBLMXT010000027.1:0-4269 GCA_050257915.1 Deltaproteobacteria bacterium | reverse complement strand
GATGCTCGAGAGATCGAGGCCGTCCGACAGGATCGTGTTGGCCAAGCCGCGCTTCGGCTGATTCAGCCACACGACGTAGGTCCCCGCCGGATAGGCGACGCCGTTCAGGGTGAAGCCCTTGCTGGCCTTCTCGACCTGGACGTCGTTGAAGAGCAGGAAGTCCACCAGCCGTGCGGGAGCCTGCGGGCTGATCTGGAGCGGCTCATCAGCCGGGATGACGTACGCCGCCGGGAAGTGGTTCGTTATCACGTCCTGATACTGCGGCCATTGCGGCAGCAGCTCCGGCGGGATCGGCTGCTGGGGAAGCGAGAGGAAGCCGCGCCGGAAGATCTCGACCTGGTCGCGGACCATCGCCTGACGGTTCTGCGCTACGAAGTTGAGCGCCCCCCACACCGTGGCATAGTGGGCGTCCACACCGCGCACGTCGCGGTAGGGCGTCTCCATGGTGTGGCCGTACGCTCCGTGGAACATGGCGTACATCGGCGCGTAGGTCGGAGGCCAGTCGTCCCACTCCAGGGGATCGTCCCGATACGGGATCTGCGCCAGGAAGCCGGTCTGGGCGAACAGCTCAGCTTCCATGGCCTCCGCTTGAGCCAACGCCCACTTGATGTACAGGTCGTACTCGTAGTTCGGGTTGTGGGGCGGCGTGCACGGCTCGATCAGCATCGGGTTCACGAAACCGTGCAGGTCGAGCACGATCATCGGGTTCCACTCGGTGTACACCCCGACCGTCGCCCGCGTCTCGGGCTGCGACTGGGTGATGAAGTCGCGGTTGATGTCGATGCCGTTGGCGTTGGCCCGCGTGCCCAGGACGCGACCGTCCGGGTTCTGGCAGACGTTGATGAGCAGGATCTCGTTCTCGAGGACGTTCATCACCCCAGGCTCGTTGCTGAAGGCGAACTCCTCGATCAGCCTCATGGCGGCATCGGTGCCGGGGTACTCGTTGCCGTGGATGCTGCCGTTGATGAACACGGGGACCTTGAAATCGCCGAACCTGTCGATGAGCTCCTGGGCGTGCTCCGGGTCCCGGATCATCGCCTGGCGGATGGCCTGATACTGGCCCAGCCGGCCCAACGCCTGCGGCTCGGAGATCGTGACCAGGAACAGGTTCCGGCCCCCGGCCGACTGCCCGATGACTTCGACCTTGACGCGATTGCTGGCCATCTCGATCTGACGGAGCCTCGGAGCGATCTCGGAGTAGAGGATCGAGTCGTAGGACGATGACGGGACTTCGGCCTCCGGAGTCACATCCCACCAGTTGCCCACCGTGGACGGCTCGGCGGCCGAGGCCACGCCGGCGAACGCCAGCAGCAGCACGACCGCCGCCAGAAGCAGGAACACCAGAGGGGTGCTACGGGACAGGGAGCGTCTCATTCGGGAACCTCCACGTCGGTGACGGAGTCGTCGGCGCGCTCGTGCGCCACCTCCTCTCCCTGCCCGGTCAAAGGCGCGCCATGCCTCTTGCGGGCGACTCGCGTGCATGGGCCCCGAGCCTACCACCAGGTCGCGCGCGGCCGGCGTTGACCGTGCTGCCGCCGTCCGGTGAGTCCCGATGATGGGGCCGCCGGCGAGGGCGACTACAGCAGCGACACCGGGATCCGCACCTCGTTCAGGTGCGAGCCGTCCTTGGCCGACGCCTCGTAGACCACGAGCCAGCCACTGTCGCTCTCCGAGGTATACGCGATCTTCTTGCTGAACGCGCCGCGGCCAGGGGCGCCCATGGTGGCCGTCGTGAAGGTCTCGACGAGCGCCTGTTCGCCGGCGTCGAGCAGATCGATGTTGACCGTGGCCTCGAAGACGGTGGCGCGGCCCTGGACGACGAAGGGGCTCGACAGGGTCGCGCCGACGCCGGGCCGCTCGACGAAGATGGTCGGCTCGAAGTCCTGCCAATCGGCGCGGCGCTGCGGATCATCCACGATCACGCCTTCCCCGCCGATCGTCGCCACGCGCTCGCCGTCGAGCATGAACGCGACGGCCCTGATCGTCTTGAACTGCGTCATCGTGTACACGACCTGGGCGACGCGCGCGGTCATCGAGAGCGAGCCGCCGCCCGAGGCGAACTCGCCCGACAGGTCGACGGTCGCCACGGCGCCGTCGACGGAGATGCCGAGCAGCCGGGTGCCCTTGGGGATGGCGGTCCCGAGTCCGGCGGCCTTCTCGTCCGCGTTGGGGCCGCCGACGAGGGCCTCCATCGCGGCCCTGGCGACCGCGACCGTCTGCGGCAGCGTGCGCTCGGCCGTGCCGAGCTCCTCGCCGCGCAGGAAGTAGACGAGCACGGTCGTCTCGCCGGCGGCCGTCTCGGACGGAGACGGGCTCGCCGCCGGGGTCTCGGTCGCCGGCGGGGTCGCCGTCGTGGTCGCCGCCGGGGTGCCGTCGGAGGCGGTCGGAGTCTCCTCGGCGCCGCAGGCGGCGAGCAGCAGCGGCGCCGCGAGCGCGAGCAGCGCCAGGACGGCGAGCGCCATCCACGGCGAGACGGCGCCGCGCCGCGAGGAGCGCTTGTCAGGTCGTTGGGCGGGTGTCAAAGCGGGGCGCGACATGAGGATCGCCTCCAACTGGCTGCGACGGCGGACAGACGGCGCCTGCCGCCTGCCCCCATGCTGACGTGACGCAACAAGAGACGCCGGCGGCCGGGGAAACGTTCCGTCGGCCGCCGTGGTGCCGATCAGCCGCCCGCAGCACCCTCCCGGATGCACGCGACCGGCTCGGTCGCCGGCCGGCCGGCCGCCGAGGCGCCGGCCGAGCGCTCGCTGAGCGCCTCCACGTAGGCCCGGTTGGTGGGGTCCTTCCGCCAGCGATGGATGTACAGGCGGCCCCACAGGCGCTCCAGGGACGTCCCGTAGCGCAGGTGCGCGAGGGGCCTCAGGATGTTGCCCACCGAGTAGAACCGCCGATAGCCGTCGATGACCTCGGTCTGCAACTGGCTGGCGGTCATGTTCTGCGGCGTGAAGATGACGTGCTGGCCGTCGTAGAACTGCCAGCGGCGCTCGAAGACGCGTTCGTCGCCGTTCATCATCTCGTACTGCCTGGTGCCGATCCCCGGTGTGAGGACGTTGAGCATCAGGCTGTCAATGCGGTAGCGCCTGGCAAAGGTGACGATATCCCCGGCCGTCCGCGCGGTGTCGCTGTCGGCGCCCACGACGAACATGCCGTGCACGTGGATCCCGTGACGGTGCAGGGCGGCGATCGCGCTCGTGATGTCCTCGACCGTCTGCGACTTGGCGTAGCTGTCCAGCGTCACCTGGTCGACCGACTCGAACCCGAGGGCCAGGCGATGGCAGCCGGAGCGCTGCATGAGCGTCAGCAGCTCCTCGTCGCGGGCCACGTCGGTGCGCACCTGGGCCTGCCACTTCAGGGTGATGCCGCGGTCGATCATCAGCCGCAGGATCTTCTTGAGCCGCCGCTTGTCGGCGGCGAAGTTGTCGTCGTAGAAGAAGACCGAGCTCGGCTTCTTCGCCTCCAGCTCGGCGATGACGCTCTCCGGGCTGCGCATGCGGTACTTGCGCCCGAACATCATCGTCACGGTGCAGAAGGTGCAGTCGAACGGGCACCCCAGGCTGGTCATGATCGGCGTCTCCCGCATGCGCTCCGAGCCCACGATCAGGGAGAGATCGGGCATCGGGAGCGAATCGAGATCGGCGCAGCGCTCGCGCAGCTCGTTGTGCACGGGGAGGCCGTCGCGCCAGAAGGACAGCCCGTGGACGGTCTCGAGCTCGCGCTCGCCGCGGAGCGCCTCGAGCAGCTCCAGCATGAGGCCGTCGCCGCCCTCCCCGCGGGCGACGTAGTCGGCGTGGGGCATGGCGTCGTCGGGCACGAAGCTCGGGTGGGGACCGCCGATGATCACAGGGAGCCCGGCGGCCCGCAGCTCATCCGCCAGCGCGTAGGCGGTCGGCGCCGTGGAGGTGGTCGTCGAGATGCCGACGAGGTCGGCCGAGGCGACGTCGCCGCGGTCGATCGGCGCCGCCTGGGGGGCGTAGATGCGCACGTCGTGGCCCGCGGCCTTGAGCGCGGCGCCGATCAGGGGCAGGCCGAGACGCGGATAGAAGCCGTAGGAGAGGATGTTGATGCTGGGCGGGGCGGGTTCGATGAGGCGGATCTTCACGGCGCTTCCCTTCTCGGCCCGGACCTGGTGGCACTCAGCCCGTGGACGTGCCCGTTCTCGCGGCCTGTGCAGCGCCGAACGTCAATCATAGGTCCCCCTTCCCCCTCTCGCCAATCGGCAGTCCGTTGGGGCGACCCGTGGTGAGGGGCGGACGCTTAAGCGAGAAGACC
>JBLMXT010000026.1:0-6115 GCA_050257915.1 Deltaproteobacteria bacterium | reverse complement strand
AACGGCCTCGACTGGCTCTGGGTCGGGCTCGGCATCGTCGCCGACATCGCCTTCTGGGGCGGCGGCGCCTACCGCAACCGCGACCGCATGCCCGGTTCGGCCTCGACGGTGTGAGGGACGGTCCGACGAACGGAGCTAGACAGGAGAGCTGATGAACGACGACGTCATGGAAGAGTTGGGACCGATCGACTACCTGGTGGTCGAGTTCCCGGCCGGCAAGGCCGACTTCTCCGGCGCGATGGCGGAGAAGCTGAAGGAGCTGGTCGAGGCGGGCACGGTGCGCGTGCTCGACCTGCTCATCATCACCAAGGACGACGAGGGTACGGTCGACGCGTTCGAGCTGCACGAGTTCGAGGACGGCGACGCCGGCCTGCTGCGCGAGCTGGGCGCCGAGTACGCGCAGCTGCTCAGCGAAGAGGACGTCGGCCACATCGCCAACGCCCTCGAGCCCGGCACCGTGGCCGCGGCGCTGGTCTTCGAGAACAGCTGGGCGGCGCCGTTCGCGGCCTCGATCCGCCACTCCGGCGGCCAGCTGGTCGCCAGCGGCCGCATCCCCATGCAGGCGATCATCGCCGCCGCCGAGGCGGCCGCGGACGCTGCACAGACGGAAGGAGCCTGAGATGCCACTGGGACCAGGACGCAGAGGACCGGGCGTGATCGGGCGCCCGGTGGCGCGCACGGCCGCGGTGGTCGCCGTGGCCACACCGGGACGCGGAGCACCCGGGCCGGGCGTGAGGCCGGGGCGCGGCGTCGGCGCGCCGGGGATCGGCGTGAGACCAGGGCCGGGACCGGGAGGGTTCGGCCCAGGACGCTGACCGCGGACGTCCCAGCCCCGGACGGCTGGCAGAGATGGCAGATCACCTCGGGGGGTGGGGGCACGACGCCCCCACCCCCTGCCGCAGTCACACGGACATAAGGGAGGCAGGTCATGCGTGTGCTCTTGGCAGTGCTGCTCGTCGTCGGGGGCCTTCTGCTCGCGTTCATCGTCGCGGGCATCGTCTTCGCGAACCTCAGGTTCTTCATCTGGCTCGGCATCATCGGGTTCGTGATCTGGGGCATCTACATGCTCGTGACCCGGCCGTGGCGCTACAGCTGACGCCCGGGCCGCTCGTGAGGACAGGGAGGCGGCGGGGCCGCTGAACGAACGGGTCGGCGGCCGGACCCGATGCCGCTCTTGCGCACGGAGCCTGCCGGGTGCAAGCTTGCCCCTGAGGGAGGGTGCATGGACGCGGGCGCGACAGGAGAGCTGCAGCGTGACCCGGGGCAGTCCCGGCCGCAGACCCGCGCCGCCGCTACCTACCCGCCGGACGCGGAGCACTGCGCCGCCGAGCTTCTCTCGATCGTCGCCTACCTCACGGCGCACGACGGTCCCCTCCAGGCCTCGCCCGACCCCGGAGCCCCGGTCTCGCCGTGGCACGAGCGCCTCCTGCGCAAGGCGGCCGAGCGCCTGGACGTGATCGACGCGTTCATGCGCGCCCGCGTCGCCTTCCTCGCCGCCGGCAAGGACCGCGGCTACTACGCGCCCGAGGCGGAGCTCGCGCTCGCCGGGGCGACTCTCGACGCGACCCGCGCCGCGACGACCGTCGTCGCGGCCCTGCTTGAGGCGCGGCTCCCGTCGCCGCACGCCTTCGACGCCATGAGCGAGGCCGCGCTGGGCATCATCCCCGCGCTCGACGCGCTCGGCGTGGCGGCGCCTTCGCCTCACGCTCGCTGAACGCCGCGTGCTAGGCTCGGAGCGACCACTCCGGGGAGGGGGCATGCTCGTCGCGACGTTCGGTCCTACCACCGCGTGGCAGGGCCGCGAGATCATCTGGGACACGGACCGGTTCATCCTCGTCGGCCACGGCGCCATCCCCGCCGCCGGCGTGCTGGACTACGACCGGCTCGGGCAGTTGGTCTGGGACCGGCTCGAGCTTCGCGCGTGGGTCGCCGACGTCCACCGTTGGGAGAGCGGCGAGCAGCCGGCGCCGGCGGGGGGCGTCGCCCCGGCCGGCGACGCAGGCGCCTCCGGCCGGCGCGGCTTGCCCGCCTGGGCCATCGTCCTCATCGTCGTCGCCGTCGCCTTCGTGGTCCTCAGCGCCGTCATCGGCGCCGTGCTGCCCGCGTACATCCTGCGCGCTACCGAGGGCATCGCCAACGACGCCGCGGTCCGCTCGGGTGTGCGGACGATCCACGCGGGCATCGAGTCCTACGCCGCCGACCACGACGGGCGGTTCCCGCCTGCAGGCGAGGTCAACGCCGTCGGCATGAGCGCGTACATCGCAGCTTGGCCGGTCAACCCCTACACCGGCCTGCCGATGGCCGACGGCGGCGGCGCGGGCAACTACCGCTACGACCTCAGTCCCGACGGCGGCGTCTACAAGCTCAGCGGCTACGGCCGCGACGGGCAGGTCGTGATCGACCTCAGCGGGGGTTCCGGCCAGTCGGTCTGAGAGGCCACCGCGCGAGCGTCCGCCGGCCGGCGCGCCCGCGCGAGGGCGTTCAGGCGCGCCGCCGCGCCAGGAGCGCCACGGCGGCCAGCACGACGCCCACGGCCCCGACGGCGATGCCCACGTACCCGAGCGTCGTCGCCGACGAGACCTGGCTCTCCACGTCCGCGACCTTGGCCGCCGCCGCCATGCGCGGCAGCTCCTTGTCGAGCCGCTCGGCCACCTGGTCGGTCGCCGGCACCTTGACGGGGAACTGCACCGCGGATGCGTCCTCCACCGGCGAGAACGTCTCCGGGGAGCTCGTCACCTCGAGGTCCACCTTGGCGCCCTGCACCGTGCCGGTGACGTGGAACGTGTAGTCGCCCGGCGCCGTCGGGATCACCAGCGCGGCGTACTCGCCCGGGGTGCCCGTGCCGTAGTCCGGGTCGTAGGTGGGCGCCAGGGCGAACTCCTGCTCCTGGTCGCCGTACGTGACCTTGGCTTTGAGCCGCGCCCCTGGATCGTCGACCGGATCGCCGTCCGCCTTGTGCGTGACGATGAGCTGGATGGTGTTCAGCTGCCCCTGGTAGGCCGGCTCCGTGCCCCACCCGAGCTCGAGGTTGACCGCCCCGGCCGATGCCGTCTCGTGCGCGAGCGCCGGTGCGGCGAGGACGCCGAGCAGGACGACCAACAGGGCGGTGGTCAGGACCGCCGTCGCGGAACGTCTCATGTTCCCTCCCTTGCTTGTCGACCCGTGGCAGCGGGTCGAGGCGAACCTGCCCGGGCCGGCGACGGCCGAAACGGTCGCCGGGGTGGAACCGCGCCGTCTCCGGCCGGCGACGCCGGCGGCGGCCTCACGGTGAGGGCGCCGGGGAGACGGTCAGCTCGAGCGGGACCACCGCTCCCTTCGCCTCCTCCTGGACGGCGACGTCGACCTGCCAGAGGCCCTCCACGGAGAAGTCCAGGCCGCTCCCCGTCCAGCTGCCGTCGGGCGCCTTGGCGAGCTGCACGGTGACGGCGGGCGCGGCCGGCTGGTCGGGCCGTGAGCACTTCAGGGTGACCGCGGTCACGGTCTTGAGCGGATCGCCCGTGTCGTAGTCGTCCGCCCAGAGCACGTAATCGTTCCGGCCGGCCACCCCGGGGGTGAGCGTGAGCTCGACGCGCACG
This sequence comes from Deltaproteobacteria bacterium, assembly GCA_050257915.1. Lineage (GTDB taxonomy): Bacteria > Actinomycetota > Thermoleophilia > UBA2241 > UBA2241 > CAIXSE01. The sequence continues at coordinate 2,540 of JBLMXT010000026.1, read as the reverse complement.
GAGGTGGCGTAGTCGCTGCCGGACGCGGTGACCTTGGTGGCCGGGCCGGCGCCGGGGACGACGTCGGCGATGCGCGCGGGCGCCAGGCCGCTGAGCGCGGCCGTCGCGGCGAGGACGGCGAGCGCCACGCCGAGCTCGCCGCGCGAGTTGAGGCCGAAGCGGCGCTCGCCCGCGGCCCCGCCCTCCTCGCGCAGCGCCGGCACCCAGAAGAAGTGGTTGAGGGCGCCGAGCCCGACGAGCACGACGACCAGGGCGATCTTCACCAGCAGCGTGATCCCGTAGTCGGTGTCGAGGAGAGCGCTGACCGAGCCGACCTCCACCAGAGCGCGCGTGAGTCCTGTGGCCAGGACGACGACGAGGACGATGGTCGCGACGCGCGTGAAGACGCCCACGGCGTCCCTGCGCGCGGCCGCGTCCCGCCCGCGGAAGCCGAGCAGCAGCCAGAAGAGTCCGCCGACCCAGACCCCGATCGCCGTCATGTGCACCCACTGGACGGCCACGTTCAGCGCAACGAGCGACGTCGGCGAGGCGGCGTGCCCGGCGAGGATGTGGACGAAGACCGCCGCCGCGCCGGCCAGGCCGACCAGCCAGAGGCTCCAGCGCGCCGGCCACAGGTCGACGAGGACGACGGCCGCGAGGCAGAGTCCCAGGGCGACCCCCAGGCCCAGCAGCAGCAGGCCCTGGCGCATCACGAACAGGGGCAGCAGGCTCGGCGCTCCGACCAGCACCTTCTCGGACCAGATCATGGCGACGAGCGCGGCCAGGCCGGTGACGAGCGCGCCCCACAGTACCTTGACGCCGCCGGAGGGCAGCTTGCCGCCGTACACCAGCAGGCTCGTCGAGGCTGCGCCGACGAGCACGACGAGGGCGGCGTAGAGCAGCCAGCGACCCACGACGAGGAACCCGGTGGCCCAGGGCGAGGTGTGCAGCAGCTCGATGACGATGGCGCTGTCCGGCGCGGGCTGCGCGCCGACCCCGAAGGCGAAGGCGCCCGATTCCACGTGGCCGTCCACGCTCGAGACGACGCGCCAGTTGACGGTGTACACGCCGTTCTGCAGCGGCTCGGACGGCGTCACCTGCAGCGCGGCGGACGCGCCCGGCGCGACCTGCGGCGCGGACATGCCGGGCACCGCCGCGCCCTGCGCGTCGAGCACCCGGATCAGCGAGAGCTCGGCGTCCGGGGCCTCGGAGAACGTGAGCACGATCCGCCGCGGCGAGACGGGCACCGACGAGTCCGCGGCAGGGTCGGAGCTCTCGAGCGCCGAGTGCGCGGCGGCGGCGGCCGGCAGCGCCGCCGCGGCCGCCGCCGCCGCGAGCAGCAGGACCGCCAGCGCGAGCGCCGATGAGGCGCTCCTCCGTCTCAGCCGTCGTGCCAGCCCGCGCCTCACCCCGCGCCTCCGGGGTTCAGAGGAGGTAGACGACGACGAACACGAACACCCACACGGCGTCGACGAAGTGCCAGTAGTAGGTGCCGCCGTCCACCAGCCCGGAGGTGCCCGGCGTGGGCTCCGGCAGGCTCCGTTCGCCGGGCGACCGGCGCAGCTCGCGGCGCGCGCGGAAGAGCAGGTAGACGAGCGCCAGGATGCCGCAGGCGACGTGGAAGCCGTGGAACCCGGTGAGCACGTAGAACGAGGAGGAGATGATCGAGTCGCTGAGGCCGAACCCGGCGTGCCAGTACTCCCAGGCCTGGCCGCCGAGGAAGATCACCCCGAGCACGATGGTGAGCACGAGCAGGAAGAGGAACCGGCCCTTGCGCCGCGCGCGGTACGCCGTCTGCGCGAAGTGTGCGGTGACGCCGCTGGCGAAGAGGATGACGGTGTTGATGAGCGGCAGCGTGATCTCCACGCCGCTGCCGCCGCCGAACACCGAGTTGTGGATGCGCAGGTGGATCACCGCCGCGATGAGCGAGGCGAAGAACACCGACTCGGAGCCGATGAAGGCGATCGTGCCGAGGCCGATGAAGGAGAAGCGGTGCTCGGCGTCCGGCGGCGGAGGCGTCGGCTCGATCTCCGTCCAGCGCCCGTTCATCCACACGGCGAGCGTGATCAGGATGAGCGCGGTGCCGACGATGAACACCAGCGGCACGCCGAGCAGGCCGATGCCGAGGATGAGGATCCCGAACGCCACCCAGAACGGGGTGATCGTGCGCTGCTCCGGCTCCGCCGGGACGTCCACCCAGGCGATCTTCTCGATACGGCCGCCCTCGTCCTCGTAGCCGTTCTCCGCGTCCCAGAGCGGCCGGTCGCTGCGTATCTCCGGCAGCCGGGCGAAGTTGCCGTGCTGGGGCGGCGACGTGGTCGCCCACTCGAGCGTCCAGGCCCGCCACGGGTTCTCGCCGGCCGGCTCGCCGGAGCGCAGGCTCCTGATGATGTTGACGAAGAGCAGGACGAACCCGAAGGCGAGGATGTAGCCGCCGATGGACGACACCAGGTTCAGGTCGTTCCAGCCGACGTCCGGCGCGTAGGTGTACACCCGCCGCGGCATGCCCAGGATCCCGAGCGCGTACAGGGGGAAGAAGGTGAGCGCGAAGCCGATGGCGG
>JBLMXT010000025.1:0-8127 GCA_050257915.1 Deltaproteobacteria bacterium | reverse complement strand
GGGCCTGGAGATGGTCTACGAGCCGAGCGACCTGCGCTTCTTCCAGGCGCGCTTCGCGCCGGTGGGGTGAGGTAGCAGTCTCCCGCGCGCGAGGCGATCACGCGTGAGGCCGGTCCGCGCGGCCCCGGCCTCTATTGCATAGGCGAGCCTCTAGCCGCATAATGCTCAGGTCGTTGGAGTGATATAGCCATATCACTTCGTGATCAGCACCGGGGCGGGAGGACGAGCGAGGGCGAGACGCTCCGTCCCCGGGAAAGGATGTGAGCGACCGTGACCGACCTCCTCAACGTCGACCTGACGAGTGGCGCGGTAGCGAGGGAGCCGCTGGGCGCGGATCTCGAGCCCCTGGGCGGCCATGGCTTGACCTCGGCTATCGTCAGCAACGAAGTCCCTCCCACGGCCGATCCGCTCGGCCCCGACAACGTCCTCGTGTACGCGGCGGGCATCTTCGCGGGCACCGTCGTGCCCAACGGCGGCCGCCTCTCCGTGGGCGGCAAGAGCCCGCTGACCGGCGGCATCAAGGAGGCCAACTCCGGCGGCTCGGCCGCGCGTGCGCTGGCCGAGCTCGGCCTGCGCGCCCTCAAGGTCACGGGGCGGGCCGACGAGGTGTCGGTCCTGGTCGTCACGGCGGACGGCGGCAGGCTCGTCCCGGCGCCGGAGCTCGCCGGCCTCGGCTCCTTCGACACCGCTGATCGTCTCTGGGGCCAGTACGGCGACAAGGTCTCACTGATCTGCACGGGCCCGGCTGGGGAGATGGGCGCCAAGGCCGCCGCGGTCCTCGTCACCACGCCTGACCACTATATGCGCGCGGCCGCGCGCGGCGGCTTGGGCGCCGTGATGGGCTCCAAGAACCTCAAGGCCATCGTCGTCGACGCCGCGGGGGGACCGGGCGTCGTCGTCGCCGACAAGGAGGCCCTCAAGGAGGCCTCCAAGGCTCTCGTCACCGGCATCCACGCGCATCCGGCCATGGCCGCCCTCGAGGCGCTCGGGTCGGCGTTCCTGGTCACGGTGACGCAGTCGATGGGCTGCCTCGCCACCAGGAACTTCTCGGCCGGGACCTGGGAGAGCGCGCCGGACATCAGCGGCGAGCATATGGTCGAGATCATCGCGTCGCGTCCCAATGGGTCGACCAGGCACAGCTGCATGAAGGGCTGCATCATCAACTGCTCGCAGGTGTACACGGACGACGCCGGCGAGGTCATCACCTCCGGCGTCGAGTTCGAGACGCTGGGGCTGATGGGCTCGAACTGCCACATCAAGGACCTCGACCAGATCGCGCGGCTCGACCGCCTCTGCGACGACCTCGGGCTCGACACGATGGAGGTCGGCGCCGCCATCGGCGTCGCCATGGAAGGCGGCCTTCTCGAGTGGGGCGACGGCGAGGGGGCGCTCGCGCTGCTCGGCAAGCTCAGGGACGGCGATGCCAGCGCGCGGATGCTCGCCGACGGCTGCGTCACGACCGGGAAGCGCCTCGGCGTCGTTCGCGTGCCGGCGGTCAAAGGCCAGAGCTTCGCGGCCTACGACCCGCGCGTGCTCAAGGGTACCGGCACCACCTACATCACCAGTCCGCAGGGCGCCGACCACACCTGCGGCAATGCGCTCCCGAGTCCGGCGAATCCGACCTACGACCCCGGTTCCGCCGAAGGACAGGCACAGATCTCCGAGTTCCTGCAGTGCTACTTCGCCGCGATCGACTCGCTGGGCATGTGCCTGTTCGCGACGCTCCCGGCGCTCGACATGCCGGAGCTGCAGGGAGAGTTCGTCAAGGCGGCGGCGGCCGTCACCGGGGAGGCGCTCCCCGAGGACTACCTCATCAGGATGGGTGACCGGATCGTGCGCGGGGAGCGCGACTTCAACCGCCGCGCCGGCTTCACCGCCGAGGACGACCGCCCTCCGGCGTTCATCACGGAGGAGACGGTCCTGCCGTCCGGCAACCGGTACGACGTCGCCGAGGCCGACCTGGACGCGATGTTCACGAGCTGATCCACGAGAGAAAGAAGACGAGGGCCATGGCCAAAGAGACGCGCAAGGCAGGGAAGAAGAAGCGGCAGCCGGCCGCCAATGGGCCGCTGGAGCCGAACGGCGAGGCGTTCGTCGTCCGCGCCCTGGCGAAAGGGCTGGCCATGCTCGGTCTCTTCGACGCCGAGCACCGCGAGTGGACCCTCGACGAGATGGTCTCCGAGCTGAAGCTCCCGCGCATGACCGGCTACCGCATGGCCCGGACCCTGCAGAGCGCCGGGTACCTCGTCACGGACCCGCACAGCGGGCGCTACCGTCTCGGTCCGGCCCTTCTCGCCGCGACATACCTCTCGGAGGGCTACGCGGAACTGGTGGCCATCGCGCGCCCGTACCTGCAGGCGCTCGTCGAGGAGACGGGCGAGTCCGCGACGCTCGCGGTCGACGTCGACGGTGTGGCCGTCTGCGTCGACATGCTCGACTCCCCGCGGCCGCACAAGCGTGAGGTGGCCGTGGGCCGCGTCATCGGCGACACCGCCAACGCGCACGGCAAGATGTACGCGGCGTCGATGCCGGACGCCGAGCGCGAGCGCCTGCTCTCGATGCCGCACGAGCGGCTCACGCCCCGCACCATCACCGATCCGGAGGAGCTCGCCGCGGAGCTGCGACGGGTGCGCGAGGAGGGCGTCGCCTTCGACATCGAAGAGCGTAACCTCGGCACCTGCGCCGTGGCCGCACCTGTGCGGGACCAGATGGGGTACGTCATCGGCAGCATCGGCGTCATCGTGCCGACCGGCCGCTTCGGGACCGCGGAGCGCGAGACCTGCGTGAGCGCCGTGAAGGCCGCCGCCGCGGCGCTCTCGGGCTTCCTGGGGTACGCCGAAGCCGATCCGCGCGCCTGACGCCCGTCGTCACCGCCGCGGCCGCCGGGTCCACCCGGTGACCGCGGCGGTTTCGTCTTCCGGCTCGTCTCGAGCGCGTAGAAACCGCGGCCGCGGAACGCCCGGCGTGATAGAATGCGGAAAAGTGATATCAGGATACCATTGATGAGGCCGCGGCGTACGGAGGGCGTGGCAGAAGAACCAGCCGATCAGGAGGGGACACGAGTCATGGACGACCTCTTTTCATTGCGGGGCAGGCACGCCGTTGTCCTGGGGGCCGGCGGCATGGGCGCGGCGATCGCCGCCGGGCTGCTGCGCTACGGCGCCAGGCTCGAGCTGGCCGACCGCGACGCCGCGGGGCTGAAGCGGTGTGCGGCCGGCCTCGCCGCGGCCGGCCATCCGTCCGTGGTCACACGTGAGGTCGACGCCACCGACGAGGGCAGCATGCAGGCCCTCGTGGACTCGACCGTCGCGAGCATGGGCAGGGTCGACGTCCTGGTCAATGCGCTCGGCTACAACTTCAAGGCGCAGGCCACCGAGTTCCCCATGGATGAGTGGGACCGCCTGTTCAGCGTCAATGTCAGGGCCGTCATGATGGCCTGCAAGCTGTTCGGCGCGCACATGATCGAGCAAGGCGGCGGCAAGATCATCAACCTTTCGTCCGTGCGCGACGACCGCGGCGCGCTGGGCGGCAACGCGGGCTACTGCGCGACCAAGGGCGCGGTCAAGATGATCACCAAGCAGCTGGGCGTCGAGCTTGCGCCGCACAAGGTGTGCGTCAACGCGTTGGGGCCCATCATCACCGTGACACCCATGACGGCCGAACGGATCAAGCAGGACTCCGCGCGGTACGAGCGCATGCTGCTGAACGTACCCATGGGGCGGATGGCCGACGTGGAAGACCTGGTCGGCCCGGCCGTGTTCCTGGCGTCGTCGGCGTCGGACTTTATCACCGGCACCGTCCTGTACGTCGACGGCGGCATGATGGCGTACGCCTGAGTCAGGAGCGTGGGAAGGGGCCACCCTGGTCCACGAGACGCGCAAGCGTGGCACGCGCTGTGGGCGCGCCGGTAGCTGCACCGCCGGCGGCCGGGGCATGGTCACGATCGTCGAGACGCCGGGGGACCGCAAGGCCCGCCCGACCCGACCACGATGAAGGAGAGACACATGGCAGAGGTCGTCACCGATCCCTACTCGGGACTGCAGCTCATCGAGCTGAGCCACGTGTGGGGCCACGGCGTCCCGTCCGAGCCGGGACAGCCGGACGTGCGCATGGTGCGGGCCGTCAAGCACGCCCAGCACGGCGTGCTCGCCTGGCGCGTCACCACCAGCTTGCACACCGGAACGCACATGAACGCGCCCATCCACATGGCCCAGCGCGGCGCCGATCTGGCCGCCGTCGCCCCCGACCGCCTGTTCGGCAACGGCTGCGTGCTCGACATCCCCAAGGGCAGCTGGGAGGTCGTCACGGCAGCCGACCTCGAGGCGGCCCGGCCGGCGGTGCAGGACGGCGACATCGTCGTCATCGTCACCGGCTGGCATCACAACTACTCCGACGGTCTTCAGTACTTCGGCGAGGCCCCCGGCCTCACCAGGGACGCGGCCGACTGGCTCATCAAGAAGAACCCGAAGTTCGTGGCCGTGGACACGCCGTTCATCGACGTGCCGCTCGCGACTTCGATGGGTCCGCACCGCGGCGGCCCGCAGATGAAGCGCCTCGCCCTCGAGTACGCGGCGGCGACCGGCAGGGACGCGAAGGCCGACTTCCCGGACTGGTTCCCTGCGCACAAGGCCCTCGCGGCCGCCGGCATCCCCACGGTCGAGCAGGTGGGCGGCGACGTCGACCGCGTCAAGGGCAAGCGCGCCACCGTCGCCGCGACGCCGTGGAGGTTCGAGCACGGCGACGCCTGCCCGGTCCGCATGGTCGCCATGCTCGACCCGTCCGGCAACCTGCGTATCGACGCCGGCGACTGACGATCCGCGGACGAGAAGGGAACCGGACATGAGTCTGAAGGTCTACAACCTGAGCCACACGTTCACGCAGTTCATCCCGGAGTGGCCGTCCACGCCGAGCGTCAACGTGAAGGTGAGCAAGTTCCACGCCAAGGACGGCATCTACGAGGTGGAGTGGGAAGGCATCATGCACCGCTGCACGCACATGGACGCCCCGCTCCACGTCACCGAGAACACACCGAGCATCGCCGACTATCCGCTCTGGCGGCTCGTCGGGACCGGCGTCTGCGTCAACATCCCCAAGGGCAAGTGGGGCGTCATCACCCCCGAGGATCTCGAGAACGCGACACCGAGCATCGAAGAGGGCGACATCGTCATGATCAACACCGGCTTCCACCGCCTGTGGGGAGACACCGACGAGTACTTCGCCTACGGCTGCGGCATGGGCGCCGAGGGCGCCCAGTGGCTGGTCGACAAGAAGGTCAAGATGGTCGGCTACGGCCACCAGGCCAACGACCATCCCATCGCCACCAAGCTGGTCGACCACGGCCTCGGCCCGTCACAGCCGCACCTCATCGACGAGTACAAGGCCGAGACCGGCCGTGATCCCAAGGAGGACTTCCCGAGCTGGGAGCCGGCGCACAAGATCCTCATGTGCCAGGGCGGCATCCCCGGCATCGAGAACGTCGGCGGCGACCTCGACGAGGTCACCGGCAAGCGCTGCACCTTCATGGCGTTCCCTTGGCGCTGGCCGGGCGGCGACGGCTGCATGGTCCGCATCCTCGCGGTCATCGACCCGGACCAGACGTTCCGCTTCGAGACCGGACAGTGAGCGTGAGTGACATGACGGACATCCTGGAGGGCGTAAGGGTCATCGAGATGGGTCACGTCGTGGCCGTGCCCGCCGCATCGTCCATGATGGGCGACTGCGGCGCCGACGTGATCAAGATCGAGCCGCTCAGCGGTGACCAGTCGAGGACGTTCCGGGGCACCGACATCAACCCCGGCTTCTACCTGCACAACCGCAGCAAGCGGAGCATCGCCATCGACCTGCGTCAGCAGGCAGGCAAGGAGATCATCTACAAGATGGTCGGCGATCACGACGTGTTCCTGACCAACTACCAGGCCGGCTCGCTCGAGCGTCTGGGGCTCGACTACGAGACGCTGCGCGCGTACAAGGACGACCTGATCTACGGCATCGTGTCCGCCTACGGCACCGTGGGGCCGGACAAGGACATGCCCGGCTACGACTTCGCCGCGGGGTGGGCGCGTTCCGGCATCCAGGACATGCTGAGCGCGCCCGGCAAGCAGCCGCCGGCCTCTCGCCCGGGCATCATCGACCGCGTCTCGTCGATGCAGATCTTCGGCGGGATGTGCGCGGCGCTGTACCACCGCGAGCACACCGGCGAGGGGCAGAAGGTGGAGTTCAACCTCTACCACACCGGCGTCTGGATGGTCGGCGCGGACATCATGGACGCGCTGTTCGGGCTGCCGCTCCGCCGGGTCGATCCGGACAAGTCCGACAACCCGTTCTACGACGTCTACCAGTGCAAGGACGGCCGCTGGCTGCAGCTCACCGCCGCCGACCGCTACGCCAAGGCCCACGACCCCGTCGGCGCCAAGTTCTGGCAGTCCTTCTGCCGCGTGCTCGACCGGCCGGACCTGGCTGAGGACGAGCGCTTCGCCACCACCGACATGCGCCAGCAGCACCGCGACGTCCTCACTCCGATGATCAACGAGGCGTTCATGCAGCGCACCTACGCCGAGTGGGAGGAGCGCCTGCGCGCCGAGAACCTCATGTACGGCCCCATCCTCACGCCGGAGCAGGTCATCGAGGACCCGCAGGCCGAGGCCAACGACTTCTTCGTCGAGGTCGACCAGCCGGGGGTCGGCACGTTCCGGACCATCAACTCACCGTACAGGTTCGTTCAGAACCCGGCGTACATCCACTCGGTCACGCCGGGTCTCGCCGAGCACACCGACGAGGTCCTCTCCGAGCTCGGCTACAGCACCAACGGCATCAAGGACCTGCGCGAGGCCAAGGTCATCCTCTGACCCTCGCGCGGCACCCGTCAAAGGAGCCCAGATGACAGAAGCACAGGCCGGCGAGCGGACGAGGGTGCTGCTCGGCGAAGGCCTCTTCACCCCCACCGAGCCGGGTGAGGACGGCCGTATCATCGCCACCCACTGCAAGTCGTGCGGCGACTACTTCTTCCCGCGCAGCTTCACCTGTCACAACCCGGAGTGCGAGGAGAGGGACGTCGAGGACATCGCCCTCAGCGGCACCGGCGTCGTGGACACCTACTCCGACATGAGCTACCCGCCGCCGCCGCCGTACGTGGCGAAGAAGGAGGACTGGGTGCCCACGCCGGTCGTCTCGGTGAAGCTGCCCGAGGGCATCCACATCATCGGCATGATGGACGGCTGCACCCCGGAGGAGGTCTCCATCGGCATGGAGGTCCAGACCGTGATCCGGGTGCTCTACACCAACAAGAACGGCGAAGAGCTCGTCGGCTGGAAGTTCAGGAAGGTGTGACAGTGGACGACATCGCCATCATCGGAGTAGGCCTGCACCCCTGGGGCAAGTTCCCCGAGAAGTTCTGGACCAACATGGCGTCGGACGCGATCTACGAGGCTCTCAAGGACGCCGGGATCACCTGGAAGGACATCGAGATCGTCGTCTCCGGCTCGCAGAACTGGGGCGGCCGCAAGGGCATCTACGCCGGCTCCTACATCGACGAGGTCATGGGCTACACCGGCGTGCCCACCATGAACATCAACAACGCCTGCGCCACCGGCGGCGCCTGCATCGCCGTGGCGGCGGCCATGGTCGCGTCCGGCCAGGCCGATATCGTCCTGGCCGTGGCCGCCGACAAGTCGGCCAAGGGCTTCTTCCCCTTCCTGCCGCCCTACCACGAGGAGCCCGTGCCCGCCGACGACACGATGCGCTGGCTCATGGGCATGCCGAACCCCGTGTACTGGGCGCTCGAGTGCCGCAAGAAGATGGAGAAGTACGGCATCACCGACGAGCACCTCGCCATGGTCAAGGTGGCCACCAGCAAGCACGGCGCCATCAACCCGGCGGCGCGCTACCAGAAGGAATTCACGCTCGACGAGGTCCTCGCTTCGCCGATGGTCTGCAACCCGCTGCGCCTGTTCGAGATCTGCGCCACCAGCGACGGCGCCGGCGCCGTGATCCTCTGCAACGCGAAGAATGCCAAGCAGTTCACCTCCAAGCCGGTCCACATCGTCGGCTCCGGTCTGGGCAGCCCGCTGTACGGCGACCCGACCACGCGCATCCCCGTGCTCGGCTTCCAGCCCAAGGAGGGCATGCCGA
>JBLMXT010000024.1:0-3159 GCA_050257915.1 Deltaproteobacteria bacterium | reverse complement strand
CAGCTCCACCTGCGCGTGCGCGGCGACCGCATCGAGGCCGTGGCCGAGGCGGTCGCCGAGCTCCCGCAGGTGGACTACGTCAGCATCTGCGCCGGCGACTTCGACATCATCGTCGGCGTCGTCGCCCACGACCGCGAGGAGCTCCTCGACATCCTGGTCAACCACGTCCGCACCATCCCCGGCATCGAACGGGCCGACTTCGTCCTCAACCTCAAGATCCTCAAGGACAACTACGAGTGGTCGCCGGGCGAGCCCCCGGCGACGGTGTAGGGAGGCGAGAGCCATGGGCGACCAGACGCGCCCGCACGTGCACACCCCACCCCCCGGCCCCAGGAGCCAGGCGCTCATGAAGCGGGGTGAGGACATCATGCTCGGCGTGTCGCTCATCGGAGCCTGGCCGCCGAGCCACTTCGTCTCGCGCTACCGCGACGGCTGGTTCCTCGAGGACGTGGACGGCAACCGCTACCTCGACTGGCTGGCCGGATGGGCGTCGTCTCCGCTGGGGGGCAACCACCCCGAGCTCGTGGAGGCCGCGCACACGGCGCTGAAGGAGTACGGCACCGAGTGCCTCTCGTCGCTCACCACCTGGCACCAGTACGAACTCGCCGAGAAGCTGGTCGAGATCGCGCCCAGGCCACTCAGCAAAGTCGTCTACGACACCACCGGCAGCGAGGTGGTGGAGAACGCGGTGCGCATCATGCGCGAGGCCGCCGGCCCCGGCCGCCCCTTCGTCATCACCTTCCTGGGCAGCTTCCACGGCGGCAACTACGGCACCGGCGCCATGGGCCCGCACAACGCCCACTACAACCACGGCATCGAGCCGTTCATGAGCGGCTGGATCAACGTGCCCTTCCCGACCTGCTACCGCTGCCCGTACCACCTCGACTACCCCGCCTGCGACATCGCCTGCCTCGACTACATCGAGGAGATGATCCTCAAGTACAAGGCCACGCCCGACAGCATCGCCGGCGTCAACGTGGAGTTCATCCAGGGCGAGAACGGCATCCAGATCCCGCCGCCGGAGTGGCCGAAGCGCCTGTACGACCTCTGCAAGAAGTACGACTGGATCCTCTACAACGACGAGGTCCAGGAGGGCATGGGCCGCTGCGGCGAGTGGTTCCTCGTCGACGCCTACCCGGACGTCGAGGTGGAGCTGCTCTCGCTGGGCAAGGGCACGTCGGGCGGGCTGATCCCCATCTGCTACACGCTGGGGTCGGACCGCATGAGCGAGCCGGCCGGCGAACTCTACACCGGAGGCACCTTCGCCGGCTCTCCCGTCGGCTGCGCCGTGGGCATCAAGCTCATCGAGATCATCAGGCGCGACAACGTGCTCGACAACGTCAAGGAGATCGAGAAGGTCGCCAGGGCGAAGTTCGGCGCGATGAAGGACAAGTACGAGATCGTCGGCGACGTGCGCGTCAAGGGCTGCTACCAGTGCATCGAGTTCGTCGAGGACAAGGACTCCAGGACGCCGGCCCACGACCTCACCCGCGAGGTGGTCTACGCCATGGAGCGGCGAGGGGTGATCCCGATCTACGAGCCCGCGTTCAACTGGTTCCGTCCGACGCCGGCGCTCAACATGCCGCCGGACCTGTTCGCGCTCGGCTGCGACATCGTGGAAGAATGCGTCGCCGAGGTGAGCAAAGCGCACGCCAAGGGCATCAAGTAGCGCAGCCGCAATCGGGCACCGACCGAGCCAGGGAGACCAGCCGATGACCTACGACTCACTGCCGTTCAGCGGCATCGCGACCTTCTTCAAGGCGCCGCTCGTGGCGGCACCGACGACGGCCGATGCCGACGTCGCCGTCGTCGGCATCGGCTGGGACGAAGGCACCACCAGCCGGTCCGGCGCGCGCATGGGGCCTCGCGCCCTGCGCGAGGCCTCCACCCTCTACGCCTTCCAGCGCGGCGCCGAGCCGTTCTGGGACGGCGAGGCCGGCGTGGAGCTGCTCGGCGGCATCCGCTGGGCGGACGCCGGTGACGTCGCGCTCGGCCCCATGTGGTCGCCCGAGCGCTACCACAACGCGGTCATCGACAAGCTGCGGCCGATCATGAGCTCGGGCCTCTTCCCCGTCACGCTCGGCGGCGACCACTCCATCGGCTACCCGGTGCTCAAGGCCCTGTACCAGGCCAGAGGCGGCGTGCCGGTGCACCTGGTCCAGTTCGACACGCACATGGACTACTGGGACGAGGAGGGCGGCTCGCGCTTCTCCCACGCCAGCCCCATCATCCGCAGCCACGAGGCGGGGTTCCTCTCCGGGCTCACGCAGTACGGCATCCGCAGCCTGCACACACCCGGCGACAACATCGCCCTGGCTCAGAGCCGCGGGGCGCACATCTTCTGGTGCCAGCAGGCCAAGGACGCGCTGGTCGACGACCTGGTCGAGCACCTGCCCAAGGGCGGCGACGTCTACATCACCTTCGACATCGACGCCCTCGACCCAGCCATCGCGCCGGGCACGGGCACGCCCGAGCCCGGCGGCTTCAGCTACTACGAGGCCAAGGAGATCCTGCTCGCCGTGTGCGCCCGCTGCAACGTGGTCGGCCTGGACGTCGTGGAGGTGGCGCCGCAGTACGACGGCCCCGGCCAGGTCACGTCGCTGCACGGCGCCCGGCTGATCCTCGACACCGTGGGCGCCGTCTTCCGGAGGCGCGCGACGCTGAAGTAGCTGCGGGGACTACGCCGCCGCCGCGAACACCGTGACGGCGGCGTTGACCTCCGCGACGACCGCCTCGGGATCGTCCACCTCGAGCACGAGGCGGTCGTACGCCTCGTCCACGAGATCGATCACGATGGCCTTCTCGGGATGATGCACGTCCCAGAACTCGTGGCGGCCGTGTACCAGCATCGGGCCTGCCGCCACGGCGTAGCCGAGCAACGCGTCAGTGCGCCCCGCCCCGAGCCACGGGCCGTGACGGTGGATGTACGGGTCCAGTCGCGCGCCCGCGACGTGGGCGAGCGGCACGACCATGCGCCTGCGGGTGGTCCAGACGATGTCGAGTCCGTGCAGCGTCACCCTCAGGCGCCCATTCTCTATGTCGATGTGAGTGTTCATGGTTGAGGCATTCCCGCCGGCCGCGGCGACTGACCGCCGGCTCGACGCCGGAGAGGGCGGGCGGTGGACTGACCGTGGGGGACCCGCCCGCCCCGTCCGGCGT
>JBLMXT010000023.1:0-3222 GCA_050257915.1 Deltaproteobacteria bacterium | reverse complement strand
CAGGTGGTTGAGGTGCGCATAGGCCTCGTCGGTCATCACCTGCTCGAAGCTCGCGCGGGCTGCCGCCATGCTGAGCGGGTTACCCGAGTAGGTGCCGACCTGGAAGACGGTGCCGTCGTTGACCTTCTCCATGACCTCCGCGCTGCCGCCGATGGCGCCGCAGGGGGTGCCGCCGGCGATCGCCTTGCCGAGGGTCACCATGTCGGGCAGCACGCCCCAGCGCTCGACCGCGCCGCCGCGCGCCGTGCAGATGCCGACCTTGACCTCGTCGAAGATGAGCACGATGCCGTGCTTCCTGGTGAGCTCGCGGACGCCCTCGAGGAAGCCGGGCTCCGGCAGCACGACGCCGAGGTTCATCATCGCCGGCTCCATGATGACGCAGGCCGGCGGGTTGCCCTCCTCGACCATCTTCTCGATGCGCCGGGTCATGTTCTCGATGTCGTTGAACGGGACCGGGACGGTCATGTCGATGGAGCTCTGCGGAATGCCGCCGCCGTACGGGAGCGAGGCGTAGTCGTCGCGCGGGCCGATCTTGCCGTAGTCGAGGGCGCCGATGCTGACCATGACGTAGTCATGATGGCCGTGATAGGAGCCGAACATCTTGACGATGGTCTCGCGGCCGGTGTAGGCGCGGGCGACGCGGATGGCGTCCATGGTGGCCTCGGAGCCCGAGTTGACGAAGCGCCACTGCGGGAGCTTGAAGGCCCCGGAGAGGTGCTCGGCCATGATGATGGCGTCCTCGGTCGGCAGGCCGAACTGGGTGCCGAGCGGCGCGCGCTTCTGGATGGCCTCGACGATGAGCGGGTGGGCGTGCCCCTGGACCATGCAGCCGTAGCCGTTGTGGAAGTCGACGATCTCGCGGCCCTCGACGCTCCAGATGTGCGGACCCTTGCCGTGGGTGAAGTAGATGGGGTAGGGGTCGCGGGCGTGGTACGTGGAGGCGACGCCCATCGGCATGTGCTTGACGGCACGCTGGTAGAGCTCGAACGACTTGGGCGTCTCCCTCTCGAGCCGCTTCTCTTCTTTCTCCATGAGTTCCGCGATGAGCTTGCGGTTCGGTACGCACTCGGCCATGTGGGTTGCTCCTTCACAGTTGCGCCGCCCCGGCCTGCGGTCGGGGCGGCAATACCTGATGCTGACGGCGCCGCGAGGGTGAGGCGGGGCGGCGCGAGACGTTGCTCGGTCAGAAAACGGGCGTCGGTCACCTCGGTCTGCGTATCACCCCACAGTACGTGTCTCGTCCCCCCTGAGACGCGGGAGCCGCGCTCCCGAAGGCCCGGTGCGGGCCGGATGATGCCGGGGCGAGCGGGAACGCTCGCGTGCGTCAGTCTACAGCGTCGCGCGCGAGAAGTGTAGGGTTCGGCAACGAATTGACCGTTTCGGCAGCCGAATCGGCAACATCAGGACGCAAGCTCGTCGGGGACGGCGCCCGATCGGGGCCTGGGCCGCACGGGCGAGCGGACCAGATGGAAGGCGCCGGTCCCGGAAAGGCGAAAGGCGGCCCCCTCGCGGGGGCCGCCTTTCGCGGCGCCGGATCCGAGCTGTGAGGCTCGGGTCAGACGGTCTTACTTGACGACCAGCTTGACCTGCTTGCTGTAGCCCGTGAGGTTCAGGGAATCAGCAGGCATCAGGCCGCGCATGTAGAAGCTGCCCTTGGTCGTCATCTTCTTGGTCAGCTTGTAGGAGCCGTCTGACTTGAGGGTCGTCCTCTGCCAGACCTTCCACACGCCTCCCACGCGCTTCATGATCTTGACCGTACCGGCGGCCGCCACACCCTTCGCGGTCTTCACAGTACCGCTGAAGGTGACCTTGGCACCCGCCTTGACCGGTGACTTCGAGATCTTGAACGTCACCTTGTACGGCAACTTGACGAGGACACCCGACTCGGCGATCTTGGCCTGCATCATGGCCTTGTTGACGATCTCCCTCGAGTAGTCCCAGTTGTGGAGGCCGAAGCTGCCCTCGCTCTCCACGAACTCGACGTTCGTGAAGCTGCTGAGGAAGGCGCGCACGGTCGTGGTCCAGGTGTTGGAGGGCGTGTCCACGAGTGCATCGCGGGCAGCCTGTGCGTCGGCGTAGCCGTTGTCGACGGCCACTGCCTCGAGCACCGCCCAGATCTCGGCGATCTTGGCCTTGGTCCAATCCTGGCGCTGTTCGATGGTGTCCTGCAGCCAGACGGCCCTGTCGCCACCACTGGAGTTGCCCCAGGCCGCCTGGTTGGCGGTCTGGTTGATGGTGACGGTGACGCGAAGCGGACTGGCGGTGGGGTTCGGCGTGGCCGTCGTGGTGCTGATCGGCCGCGGCGTCGCCCGGACACCGTTGTTGTTGGAGTGACAGGTGCTGCAGGCCGAGTACGGCATGCTGTCCCAGGTCACCGTGTTGGTCGTGGTGATGGTACCGCTGGGGGACGCCGTCGCGACGGCGCTCGTCGTGACCACCGGGATCGGCGAGGCCTCGAGGGCCACTTCCGGCTCGATGATGTTGAACGTGTGGTTACCACCCAGCTGCACGCTGCCGCGGCTGACGCTCGTCGGCGGCATGTGGCACTCGACGCACTTGTCCTTGTGCACGCTCGGGAAGGACGAGACGTCGATGGCGCCGTACCCCTCCATCATCTCCTTCATCGGATGATGGACCTCGGTGCCCGGCGCGGCGGTCGTGCCCTCGGGGATCTCCCCGTTGTGGCACTCGACGCACAGAGTCTTGGCCGAGCCGGTCCGGAGCTGAGGAGTCCACTCCTCGTCCCAGGCGCCGCCCTCGGTGGTGTTCTCGTGCGGCGTGTGGCAGCCGACGCAGGTGATGCCGTACATGGCATCGGCGCTCGTCGGGTTCTCGCCGGCCTCTTCCAAGATGCGGTAGTCGGCGGAGTGACAATCGAGGCACTCCTTCTTGGTGGCCTCGTCGAGGAAGCCCCAGAACGGCTGGCTGGTGAGGCCGGTGAGCGCGTTCGCGTGGCCCTCGATGGCCCAGTCCGGATACTGCGCGGCACTGCCGTCGTGGCCGGTCTGCTGCCACATCATGTCGGCGCCCTCAGCGTCCTTCCAGTAGGTCTGGAGCCTGCCGAGGCCGGCCGACGTAGCGGCCGGATCCGGAGTCGGCGACCAGCCCGGAGACTGGACGTTGAGGTAGTCGCTGAGCGGCGGCGCCGGATCCCAGCCCGTAGCGGGCGCGACCGCCGGCGACCCGAGCATCGGGTACCCGCCGAGCGCCATCTGCGGCTGG
>JBLMXT010000022.1:0-3838 GCA_050257915.1 Deltaproteobacteria bacterium | reverse complement strand
CCCGGAACGGACGAGGAGCGACGATGAGGATCATCGTGGTGGGGACCGGTGACCTCGGCTTCCACGTGGCCAAGCGGTTCTCGGAGGAGCATCACGACGTGGTCGTCGTGGGGCGGGACGATGAGGCGCTGCACTGGGCCCAGGAGGTCCTCGACGTCAGCGCCGTGCGCGGGCACGGCGGCTCCCCGTCCGTGCTCGTCGAGGCCGGGGTGCAGTCCGCCGACATCGTGGTCGCGGCGACGAGCAGCGACGAGACCAACATCGTCGCCTGCCTCATCGCCGAGGCGATCGCCCCGACGGCCACCCGCGTCGCCCGCCTCCACGATCCGGCCTACCTGGGGTCGAGCGGCATCATCGACCAGAGCTCCCTGAGCATCGACGTGGTCATCAGCCCGGAGGAAGAGGTGGCCAGGGCCGTCTCGGTTCTGGCAAGCGTACCCAGCGCCGCGGACGCGCTCGAGTTCGCCGGCGGCCGGGTGATGGCGGTGGGCGTCGAGATCGACGAGGACTCGCCGATGATCGGCCGGCCCGTCGCCGAGCTGCGCAGGAAGGACAGGGGCGGGCTGCTCGTCGCCGGCGTGTACCGCGGCGAGGTGGTCAACGCCCCGACGAGCGACCTGCGCATCCAGGCGCGGGACACACTCTTCCTGGTCGGCGGGCGCGACGCCCTGCGCAGGGCGATGACGCGGCTCGGCAAGGCGTGGGCACGGACGCGCAGCGCCATCATCGCCGGGGGAGGCTGGGAGGGCGTCGCCATCGCCCGGCAGCTCGCCGCGTCCGGCATCCACTCCAAGGTCATCGAGCGCGATCCGGCGGTGTGCGACGAGATCACGCGAGAGCTCGGCGACGCCCTGGTCCTGCTCGGGGACGCACACGATCACAGCCTGCTCGTCGACGCGGGCGTGCAGCGCTCCGACCTCTTCGTGTCGGCGCTCGGGAGCGAGGCCGACAACATCATCGTCGCGCTCCTCGCCAAGCGCCTGGGCTGCCGGCGCGTGGTCAGCCTGGTGGACACGCCCGGCCAGGCGGCGTTCGCCTCGGCCATCGGCGTCGACAGCGTGGTGAGCCCGGTGCTCACCGCCCTGAACACCATCGTCCAGCTCTCCCGGCCGGGCCAGGTGGTCACTGTGCGGACGCTGCGCGAGAACCTGGTGGAGGGCATCGAGTTCGTCGCCACGGAGGGCTCGGGGATCGTCGGCCTGCAGCTGGCGCTGCTGCGCATGCCGCACGGGTCGCTCGTCGGGGCGATCGTCCGTGACGGCGCGGTGGTCATCCCCGAGAGCTCCACCGTCGTGAACGCCGGCGACCGCGTGATCCTCTTCGCGCGGCCGGCGCTCCTCCCGCGCCTCCGCAGACTCATCACCACCGAATGAGCGGCCGTCCGGACCGATGACGCGGCGCTCTTCGTACAGCGGCCGGGCCCGCGTCCACCCGACGACGCTCTCCTCGGTCAGGCGCGTCGGCTACCTGCTCAGCTTGCTGCTGGTCTTCGCCAGCCTGACCCTTGCGGTCCCGCTGGCGATCTCCGCGGGCTACGGGGAGCCAGAGACCGTCGGCGACTTCTCGGCCACGCTGCTCATCGGCGTGGTGATCGGCCTGACCGGCTACTTCTTCCTCCGGACCGATCTGGCGGGCCTCACGCGTCGAGAGGGGTTCGCCGCCGTCGCCCTCGGCTGGCTGATGGTCTGCGCGCTCGGCTCGCTGCCCTTCGCGCTCGCCGGCGGCCTCGACCCCGTCAACGCCTGGTTCGAGACGGTCAGCGGCTTCACCGGGACCGGGTCGAGCGTGATCCCCGACGTCGAGGCACTCCCCAAGGGACTGCTGTTCTGGCGCAGCTTCACGCACTGGCTGGGCGGCATGGGCTTCGTCGCCCTGTACATCGCCATCTTCCCGCTCATGGGCGTCGGCGCCATGCAGCTCTTCCGCGCCGAGGCGCCAGGCCTCGAGATGGACCGGCTGCGGCCACGCATCCGCAGCACCGCCCGCATCCTGTGGCTGATCTACCTCGGGATGTCCGTGGCCCTCACCGTCCTGCTCCTGGCCGGCGGTATGAGCTGGTTCGATGCCGTGTGCCAGATGTTCGCGGCCATCGGCACCGGCGGCTTCTCGACGAAGAACACGAGCATAGGCTGGTTCGACAGCGCCTACATCGACTGGGTGATCATCCTGTTCCTGTGGATCGCGTCCACCAACTTCGCGCTCTGGTGGGCCGTTCTGGGCGGCAAGCCGAAGCGGCTCCTCAAGGACCCCGAGTGGCGCTTCTACTCGCTGGTGCTGCTCGGATCGAGCTTGGTCGTCTCCGCGCTCGTCTACTTCCAGAACCACGTCTCGCTGCACGACGCGGTCCGCAACGCGACGTTCGAGGTGGTCTCGACCGCCTCGACCACCGGCTTCGCGACCGCCGACTACGAGAAGTGGGCGCCTCTGGCGCAGTTGATCCTCTTCCTGCTGCTGTTCATGGGCGGCTCCGCCGGATCGACCGCGGGCGCGATGAAGGCGGTGCGCGTCTATCTCTTCGGCAAGCAGGCGCTGCGCGGGCTCTTCACCACCGTCCACCCGCAGTCGGTGGCGCCCGTGCGGCTCGGCGGACGAGCCGTCTCGCCGGAGGTGATGCGCGGCATCTCCACCTTCATGGGTCTGTACCTGCTCACCTACGTCGTGGCGGTCGCGGCCGTCTCCCTCACCGACATCGACTTCGCCACCGCCATGTCGGCGGTCGCCACGGCGATGGGAGGCGTCGGGCCCGGACTGGGCGAGATCGGTCCCTACGACAACTTCCTCTGGATGCACCCGTTCGCCAAGCTGGTGCTCACGTTCTGCATGGTGGCCGGCCGGCTGGAGCTGTTCACGCTCATGCTGATCTTCGTGCCGGCCTACTGGCGCCGCTGAACCGCCGGCCCGGCGGTGCCACGTGGCGGCATGACGCTTGTCGCCGCGGCCGCGGTGCGGTTCACTAGCTCGAGCCGTCACACAGTCCAACCGGGAGGTTCCCCATGTGCTTGCGCCTCGAGGGCTACGTCACCATCGTCACCGGCGCGGCGTCGGGCATCGGCAAGGCGACCGCCATCCGCTTCGCCCAGGAGGGCGCCAAGGTCACCTGCGTCGACATCGACGGTGACGGCGTCCGGGCGGTAGCCGACGCGATCGGCGGCGACGCGTTCGCCGTGCAGGCCGACATCTCCGACCCGGAGCAGGTCAAGGCGTACACCGACGGTACGGTGGAACGCTGGGGCAAGCTCGACGTCGCCTTCAACAACGCCGGCGTCAATCGCCCCGGCGTCTTCCACGAGGTGCCGGACGAGGTCATCGACCGCACCCTGGACGTCAACGTCAAGGGCACCATGTACGGGTGCCGCTACGCGATCCCGTACATGCTCGAGCAGGGCAAGGGCTCGCTCATCAACACGACCTCGGTCAACGGCATCGTCGCCGAGCCGTACCTCACCGTGTACGCCGCCTCGAAGGGCGCGATCGTGATGCTCTCCAAGGGCATCGCGCTCGACTACGTCAAGAAGGGCATCCGCTGCAACGCCATCGCCCCGGGCTGGGTCGACACGCCGGTCAACTACGCCCACGCGGAGATGCTGGGCGGCCTGCAGCACGTGTACGACACCATCGACTCGTTCCAGCCGATCGGGCGCCCCGGCGAGCCGGTCGAGATCGCCAACTGCGCGCTCTTCCTCGCCTCGGACGAGTCGTCGTTCGTCACCGGCACAGTGCTGGTGGCCGACGGCGCGATGACGGCGCAGTAGGGGTTGCGGCGCCGGCGAGAGTCGCGCCGTAGAGCCTCGCCTGGACACACTCGCAGTCCCCTGGCGGACAAGCCGCCGGGGGGCAT
>JBLMXT010000021.1:0-7651 GCA_050257915.1 Deltaproteobacteria bacterium | reverse complement strand
CGCGTCCGCTACTGGCTCGCGCGGTACCGGGTCGAGGGCGCCGGCATCTACGACGACGAGGCCGTCGACCCGGGGACGGGCGCGGCGGCCGCCGCGCCGAAGAAGCGGCCCGACATCCTGCCCTCGGACACGATGACGGAGGCGGCTGCCAAGACGCTGAAGTTCCACCTCGCCAAGATGCTCGAGCACGAGGAGGGCACGCGTCTGGGCGAGGACCCCGAAGAGCTGCACGACATGCGCGTCTCCACGCGCCGCATGCGCATGGCGCTGCGCGTGTTCGCCGACTACCTGGACCCGGACGTGCTGCGGCCGGTGCTCAAGGGGCTGCGCCGCACCGGCCGCACCCTCGGAGCCGTGCGCGACCTGGACGTGTTCGACGAGAAGACGCAGGTGTACCTCGACAGCCTGCCCGACGAGCACGCCGGCGACTTGGACGGCCTGCTCGAGGCCTGGAAGGCCGAGCGCGACAAGCAGCGCGAGCGCCTCGTCGCCTACCTCGACGGCAAGCGCTACCGCCGCTTCGTCGAGCTGACCCAGGAGCTGCTGGACGGCCCCGCCGAGGCGCTGGCGCCGCGCAACATCGTCACCCCGCGCCCGCAGCGCGTGGCCCAGGTGCTGCCCGGCGTGCTCTACAAGGACATGGCCGTCGTCTGGGCCTTCGAGGGCCAGCTCGGCGGGCTGGAGACGCCGCTGCCGCGCTTCCACGCGCTGCGCAAGGCGTGCAAGGGCCTGCGCTACACGCTCGAGTTCTTCGAGGACGTGCTCGGCCCCGGCGCGCGCCCGCTGATCAAGCGCGTCAAGGGCCTGCAGGACCACCTCGGCGACCTGCAGGACGCGGTCGTGACCTGCGGCGTGCTGCGCGACTACATCACCTGGGGCACGTGGCGCCACGAGGGACACGAGCTGCCGGGGCCGATCGAGATCATCGTCGCGCCCGGCGCCGCCCGGTACCTCACCGCCCGCCAGGAGGAGATGGAGCGCCTGGTGCTGACGTTCCCGGAGGCGTGGCCCACGGTCGCCGGCAACGAGTTCAGCCGCGAGCTCGCGGCGGTGATCGCCGAGATCTGATGAGGCGCGCGGCGCTCGGCCCGCCGCCCGCGCGTCAGCCGCTCGGCACCGGCACGGCGATCACGCCGAGCGGGTAGCCGAACGCCTTCTCGAGGCTGTCGCGCCGTCGCTCGACGGCCCATTCCTCGAGACTCCAGTCGCCGGCTGGCTCGAGCTCCAGCATGAGGCTGCCGGCCTCGCGGCGCAGGCGTGCGTGCGCGTTCGCGCCGGTGTGCCCCCGGTCCAGGTACTCCGCCAGCCGCAGGAACGCGCCGAGCCGCCGCACGACCTTGCGCGAGCGCCGGTCCAGCCCGGAGAACGCCTCGAAGCGGGGCGCGGGGAGGGCCTTGCGGTGGAAGTACGCGGTGGCCGCCATGACGGCGATCTCCTCCTGGTCGAACCCCACGAGGTCGGCGTGGCGGATGAGGTAGTACGTGTGCTGGTGGTGGCGCGTGTAGCTCAGGAAGGTGCCGATGTCGTGGAGGAGCGCGGCGTACTCGAGCAGCTCGCGCTCCTCGGGGCCGAGCCGGTGCAGCCCGGTGGCGCGGGCGGAGTCGAAGAGCTCGAGCGCGAGCCGCGCGACCTGGCGGGCGTGCGGCTCGTCGAACGAGGTCGTGCGCGCGAGCTGCAGCACGCTCCGCTCGCGCACTCCCGCGCCGTGCCGCAGCTCGTGCTGGCCGGCGCGCCCGAGGTCGTCGAGCAGCAGCCCCTCGCGCAGGCCGCAGTCGTCCAGCGCGACGATGGTCTCGATGCCGAGGTCCTCCAGGAGCGCGTCGAGGATCGCGGCGCCGGCGACGATGATGTCGGCGCGCGCCGGCGTCAGGCCGGGCAGCGCGCGCCGCTCCTCGGTCGTCATCGCGCGCAGGCGCCTGGCCACGAGGCGCAGGTCCTTGCGCGCCAGGGGCTCGTCGCGCCCCGGCGTGCGCCCGTGCAGCGTGCGCGCCGCGACGGCGGCGAGGTTCACGATGGTGCCCGACGTGCCGTAGGCGGCCGCGTCCGGCCGGCCGAGGTCGCGCAGCGTGTGCTGCGAGGTGAGGCGCACGCGGTGCTTGAGCGTGTCGTAGTCCTCGGCCGTGTAGCGTCCGTCCTCATCCGGCCGGGGGCCCTCCGCGGCCAGCCGGATGGCGCCGAGGGAGATGGACTCCACGACGTCGGCGCCGGAGGCGTCACCAACGGCGACCTCCGTGCTCCCGCCGCCGATGTCGATCACCAGCGCGCGCTCGTCGACGTGCACGCGGCTGAGGAGGCCGAGGTAGATCAGCCGGGCCTCCTCGCGGCCCGAGACCACGTGCACGTCGAGCCCCGCCGTCTCGCGCATGAGGCGCACGAACTCGGGCGCGTTGCGCGCCTCGCGCGTGGCCGCGGTCGCGACCGTCACGAACCGGGTCGCGCCGTGCGCGCGCGCGAGGTCGGCGAACCGCGCGCACACGGTGGCCGCCCGCTCCATCGCCGCCGGCTGGAGCAGACGCACCTCACCGAACTCGCCCTCTCCCAGCCGGACGATCTCCTTCTGCATGCTGAGGACGGTCCAGGAGTGGTCGGGCGCGAAGCGCACGACCATCAGGCGCGCCGAGTTGGTCCCGATGTCGATGTACGCCACCGTCTCGGCGGCGATCGGCGCGCCGACCGCCGCCGAGCTCGTCGTCGGCGGACCCGCGCTCACCTCAGGCCTTGGCCTTCTTCTTCGCCTTGCCGCCCTTGGCGGACTTCTTCTTGCCGCCCTTCTTGCCGGCCTTCTTGACGGCGTCACGGTCGGCGTTCAGCTTCGCCAGGCCCAGCTTCCGGTCGCCGTACTCGGCGATGTACGCCTGGGCGATCTCGCACTTCTTGCAGCCCTTGCCGCAGCAGTCCTTCCACTCCTTGCGGCTGAACTCGTTCTTGAGCTTCGTCACTGGTCGCTCCCTTCACGGTGCGTGGTGGTGCAGAGATACCGCGGGGGAGAGGTACGAAAACGCGTGCGGCCGCGGGCCCGCCTCCGACCGTCCACAGTGGAATCTCCAGACGATTTGGTGTAAGAGCGTGCAATCGGCTGAGGCCGCGTCGGGCGGTCGTCCTCTGCGGCAGGCAGAAGGAGGCTTTGGCGATGGCGACGCTCTTGTGGCAACCATCGGCGCAGCGTGTCGCGGATGCCAACATGACGCGGTTCACCGCGTTCGCCGGCGAGAGGTGCGGCCGGACGTTCGGCTCCTACGCGGAGCTCTACCGCTGGTCGGTCGAGGACATCCCCGCCTTCTGGGCGGCGGCGTGGGACTTCCTCGGCATCCGGGCCTCGGCTCCGTACGAGGCGGTCGTCGACGACCTGTCCCGGTTCCCGGGTGCGACGTGGTTCCCGGGCGCGCGGCTCAACCTGGCGGAGAACCTGTTGCGCCGGCGCGACGACGGGGTGGCCCTGGTCTTCGTGGGCGAGACCGCCGAGCCGCGGCGACTGACCTACGCCGGGCTGTACCAGTCGGTGGCCCGGCTGGCCGGCGCCCTCCGGACGGTCGGGGTCGTGCCGGGCGACCGCGTGGCGGGCTACCTGCCCAACCTCACGGAGACGGCGGTGGCCATGCTCGCGGCCACGGCCGTCGGCGCCGTCTGGTCAAGTTGCGCCACCGACGTGGGTCCGGAAGCGGCCGCGGACCGGCTCGGCCAGATCGAGCCGAAGGTGCTGTTCGCCGTCGACGGCTACCGCTACAAGGACCGGGTGTTCGACTGCATCGCCAACACCGCCTCGCTCGCGCGGAGCATCCCGAGCATCGAGCGCGTCGTGGTGGCGCACTACGCCGGCGATCCGGACGCGGACCTCTCCTCGGTGCGGGGAGCGGTCCGCTGGGAGGAGTTCGTCGCCGGCCAGAGCGGCGAGGATCTCTCGTTCGCGCAGGTCCCGTTCAGTCATCCGGGCGTGGTCATGTTCTCCTCCGGCACCACGGGCAAGCCCAAGTGCCTGGTGCAGAGCGGCGGCGGGATCCTCATCAACCACCTGAAGGAGCTCGTGTTGCACGCCGACATCACGAGCGAGGACACCGTGTTCTACGTCACCACGGCCAGCTGGATGATGTGGAACTGGCTGCTCTCGGCTCTCGGGACCGGGGCCACGGTCGTCCTGTTCGACGGCAACCCGGTGTACCCGGGGCTGGGGTCGCTCTGGCGCCTGATCGACGACCTCCGGGTGACGGTCTTCGGCACCAGCGCGAGCTACGTGAACCTGCTCAAGGCCAACGAGGCGGCGCCCGGGGAGGATCACGACCTCGGGGCCCTGCGCGAGATCTGCCAGACCGGGTCGGTGCTCTCGCCGGAAGGCTTCGCCTACGTCTACGACGCCATCAAGGCCGATCTGCACTTCAACTCGCTGTCCGGAGGCACCGACATCAACGGGTGCTTCGCCATCGGCAGCCCCACGCTGCCGGTGTACGCCGGGCAAGTGCAGGCGCCGGGCCTGGGGATGAAGATCGAGTGCTACGACGAGGCGGCCCGGCCGGTGCGCGACCAGGTGGGAGAGCTGGTGTGCGAGGCCCCGGCGCCGTCGATGCCGCTCTCCTTCTGGGGCGACGCCGGCGGCGAGCGCTACCGCGCCGCCTACTTCGACCACTACCCGGGCGTGTGGCGACACGGGGACTACGTCCTGTTCGACGGCGCCACCGGCGGCGTCACCTTCTTCGGCCGCTCGGACGCCGTGCTCAAGCCCTCGGGGGTCCGCATCGGGACGGCGGAGATCTACAACCAGATCGAGAAGGTCCCCGAGATCGCCGACAGCCTCGCCATCGGCCAGGACTGGCAGGGCGACCAGCGCATCATCCTCTTCGTGAAGCTCGTCGCCGGGCAGGAGCTCACCGACGACCTCGTCGCCAGGATCGCGCGGACGCTCCGCGAGAACGCCTCGCCGCGGCACGTGCCGGCGAAGGTCGTGGCGGTTCCCGACGTCCCCTACACGCTGAACATGAAGAAGGTGGAGGTCTCGGTCGCCCACCTGATCCACGGCCGGGCAGTCACCAACAGGGATGCCCTCATCAACCCGGAGTGCCTGGACTTCTACGAACAGCTGGCGCCCAGCCTGAGGGAGGCGTAGGGCCGCCGGGCGCGCGCCTTCAGGCCTCCCCGTACGCGTCGAGCCTGACGTCGTCCGCCACCACGTACGCCATGTCGGTGCACGCGGCGATGTCGTCGAGCGTGTAGCCCACGGCGACCTCCTCGAGCACCCAGCCCTTGCCCGGGAGGCGGCGGAACAGCGCCCGCTCGGTGATGACCACGTCGGCCTCCTCGGCCCCGGTGAGCGGGAACGTGCACTGCTTCATGAGCTTCGAGGCCCCGTCCTTGGAGCAGTGCTCGCTCACGATGTGGACGATCTTGGCGCCGGTGATGAGGTCCATGGCGCCGCCCATGCCGGCGAGCATCTTGCCGGGCACGATCCAGTTGGCGATGTTGCCCTTCTCGTCGACCTGCAGCGTGCCCAGGAAGGTCGCGTCGAGGTGGCCGCCGCGGATCATCCCGAACGAGGTGGCGCTGTCGAAGTAGCTGCCGCCGGGGATGAGCGTGATCGGCTGGTTGCCGGCGTTGGCGCGGTCGCGGTCCTCGCAGCCCTCGTCCGGCGCCGGGCCGACGCCGACGGCGCCGTTCTCGGTCTGGATGACGACGTCGACGTCCTCGGGCACGTAGTTGGCGATGAGCGTCGGCAGGCCGATGCCGAGGTTGATGATCTGGCCGTCCTTGAGCTCCCGGGCGGCGCGGGCGGCGATGACCGACTTGGCGTCGTTACCCATTGAAGACCTCCTCCCGGATCACGCAGTAGTCGATGTTGGCGCGCACCACCGCGTCGACGAAGATGCCCGGCGTGTGGATGGCGTTGGGGTCGAGCTCGCCCATGGTGTAGAGGTTCTCGACCTCGGCGATGACGTAGTCGGCGCAGGTGGCGGCGGGGACGTTGAAGTTGCGCGACGTGCCCCGGTAGATGAGGTTGCCCCAGGTGTCGCCGGCGTGGGCGCGGATGATGGCGATGTCGCACTTGAGCGACGGCACGAGGATGTACTTGCGGCCGTCCACCTCGATGATCTGCTTGCCCTCCTCGGCGACGGTGCCGATGCCGGTCGGCGTGAGGAAGCCGCCGAGCCCGGCGCCGCCGCAGCGCATCATCTCGGCGAGCGTGCCCTGCGGCGTGGGCTCGACCTCGAGCCGGCCTTCGTTCATCGCCTTGCCGATCTCCGGCGTGGTGCCGATGTGGCTGGCGACGATCTTCTTGATCTTGCCCTGCTTGACCAGCTCGACGACGCCGCGGTCGCGGTAGCCGGCGTCGTTCTCGTAGATCGTGAGGTCGCCGACGTCCATCGTCTTCAGGTAGTCGATCAGCGTGAGCGGATCGCCCTGGCCGATGAAGCCGCCGACGGCGATGCTCATCCCACTCTGGATGTGGGACATCGCCTCCTCGATGGGGACCACCTTGTTCTTCGGCACCGTTCGCTCCTTTGCACGAAAAAGAGGCCCGCGCACCGCGGCGCACGGGGGCGCGCGGGCGAGCCCGGCAGCTGGGCATGTGTGGAAGACTATCACCCCGGCGCGGCGCCCCCGGCCCGAGGCGGGTGGACGTCCTGGCCACCGCGCCGCGCTCTCCCCGCCGTTTCGCTATGCGGTCAGCGTATCCACGATACGGATGACCGCGAGTCTCTTTGTGCGCTCCTCGCCGCACTGTATACTTCGCGCGTCGCAACGGAAAAGGAGGGCGGTTGTGACCGCAGTCACCGAGTCTGCAAGCGTCGGCGTCATCGGCGGGTCCGGGTTCTACGAGCTCCTCGAGAACGCGCGCGAGGTGGTCATCGACACGCCGTTCGGCGAGCCGTCGGACTCCTACTTCCTGGGTGAGATCGACGGCGTGCGCGTCGCGTTCCTGCCCCGTCACGCGCGCGGGCACCGCATCCTGCCCGGCGAGGTCAACTACCGCGCCAACATCTGGGGCATGAAGGCGCTGGGGGTGCACTACGTGCTCTCCGCCAGCGCCGTCGGCAGCCTCCGGGAGGAGCTCGCGCCGCTCGACGTCGTGGTGCCCGACCAGCTCTTCGACCGCACCAAGGCGCGCCCGAGCACCTTCTTCGGCGACGGCGTCGTGGTGCACATGGGGTTCGCCGACCCGTTCTGCCCCTACACCAGTAAGCTCATCGTCGAGGCGGGGCGCGAGGTCGGCGCCACGGTGCACGAAGGCGGCACCTACGTCTGCATCGAGGGTCCCCAGTTCAGCACCCGCGCCGAGAGCAACGTCTACCGGCAGCTGGGCTTCGACATCATCGGCATGACCAACCTCCAGGAGGCCAAGCTGGCACGGGAGGCGGAGCTCTGTTACGCCACCATGGCGATGGTCACCGACTACGACGTGTGGTACGAAGGCGAGGAGGACGTGACGCTGGAGACCGTGCTAGAGAACGTCCGGCGCAACGTCGCCACGGCGCAGGCCATCGTCCGGCGCGCCGTGGTCTCTCTCGACCGGCAGCGTGACTGCTCGTGCCGGCACGCGGTCGAGTTCGCGATCAACACGCCGGCGGACCTCATTCCGCCCGCGACCAAGCAGAAGCTCGACCTTCTCATCGGGAAGTACCTGGGCTAAGGGCAGAAGCGACGGGCGCATCCCCCCGCGCCCGCG
>JBLMXT010000020.1:0-2750 GCA_050257915.1 Deltaproteobacteria bacterium | reverse complement strand
GCCGGCCTGCCGAACACGTTGTCCGAGGCGCGCGAGACGGTGAGGATGGTCGCGAGCGACGTCGCCACGGCGAGCGCGGCGCAGATCCAGAACGTGACCTGGCGCCAGCGCCAGACGCGCGCGTGCAGCTCGCCCTCCGACTTGACCGCCAGCCACGCGGCTCCGTGCTGGACGAGCAGGAACAGCCCGGTGACCCCGACGAGGAGGGAGTACGGGTTGAGGAGCTCCCAGAAGGTGCCGATGTAGTTGCCCTGCGCGTCCATGGGCACGCCGCGGATGACGTTGCCCAGGGCGACGCCCACCAGCAGCGCCGGCACCAGGCTCCCGACGAAGAACGTGGTGTCCCACACCGCGCTCCAGGAGGCGTCGCGGTGGCGGAACTCGAGCGAGACGGCCCGCAGGATCAGCCCGAAGAGCACGAGCATGATCGCCAGGTAGAAGCCGCTGAAGGTCATGGCGTAGACCATCGGGAACGCGGCGAAGATGGCGCCGGCCCCGGTGAGGAGCCACACCTCGTTGCCGTCCCAGACGGGGCCGATGGAGGCGCGGACCACGCTCTTGTCCTCCTCGGACCGCGCGATGAACGGGTAGAGCACGCCCGCACCCAGGTCGAACCCGTCGAGGATCACGTACACGGTGAGGAGCAGGGCGACCAGGAAGAACCAGATGTTGGCGAGGGTCATCTCGTCACCTCCCCGCGCCCGCGGGAGCGGGCCCCGTGGCGTCGGGCGCGAGCGGCTCGGCGCCGGCCTTCTCGGCCTCGAGCATCTCGGCCGTGTCCTCGGGTCCCTTCTTGATGATGCCGAGGAAGATCCGCAGCCAGGCGACGAAGAGCACGAGGTAGATCAGCACGAAGAGCCCGATGGTCGCCCAGATCTGGCCCGCCGAGACCAGCGGCGACACGGCGTCGCTGGTGCGCATCAGCCCCTGCACGACCCACGGCTGCCGGCCGACCTCGGCGGCGGTCCAGCCCATGTTGATGGCGATGATCGACAGCGGGATACAGGCGATGAGGACCCACAGGAACCAGCGTGCGCTCTCCAGGCGTTTCCGCCAGTGCAGGAAGATCGCCACCAGGAACACGAGGATGAACAGGAACCCGAGGGCGATCATGAGGTGGTAGCTCTGGAACGTGAGCTGGGCCGGCGGCCTGTCGGCCGGAGCCACGCTGTTGAGCCCTGTGACCTCGTGGTCGGGGCTGAGGCCGAGCATGAGGCTGAGACCGCTCGGGATGCTGATGCCGGTCGTCTCCCCAGTGCTGTTGACCCAGCCGAAGAGGTACAGAGGGGCGTTCGTCTGCGTGTCGCCGATGTTCTCGAAGGCGGCCATCTTGATCGGCTGGTACTCGGCGACCACGAGGGCGCCCCAGTGGCCGAGGAAGGGCATGGCGATCGCCAGCACGAGGCCGACGGATGCCGCCCACAGCATGGTCCGGCGTGCGAACTGCGCGTGCCGCTTCTTGAGCATGTAGTACGCACACACGCCGGCGACCACGAAGCAACCGGTCAGCAGGGCCGCGGCGACGGTGTGGAAGTAGCGCGGGCCGATGGACGGGTTGAGCGCCGCCGCCCAGAAGCTCGTGAGCACGGCCTTGCCGTCCTCGATCTCGTACCCCGCCGGCGTCTGCATCCACGAGTTGGCGATGAGGATCCAGAGCGCCGAGAGCAGCGACCCGATCCACACCAGCCAGGCGGAGGCGTAGTAGAAGCCCCTGGAGACCCGCTTGCGGCCGAACAGCAGGATGCCGAGGAAGGTCGACTCGAGGAAGAAGGCGATCAGGCCTTCGGCCGCCAGCGGGGCGCCGAAGATGTTGCCGACGAAGCGCGAGTACTCGGCCCAGTTGGTGCCGAACGCGAACTCCATCGTGATGCCGGTGGCCACGCCGATGGCGAACGTGGCCGTGAACAGCTTGATCCAGAAGTTGGAGGCGGCCCTGTCGGCGGGGATCCCGCTCTTGTAGTGTCGACGTTCGGAGAGCACCACCATCATCCCCACGCCGATGCTGATGGGGACGAAGATGAAGTGATAGCCGATGGTCAACGCGAACTGGATGCGTGCGAGCATTACGGCGTCCATTGCGTGTCCGCCACCTCCTGTCGGCAAGTGAGTGGTCCGGCGCCTCCCCCAGTCGGCGCCCGGACAGTACGTGCATATTTTCACTATCGACGTGATGCTTTGTCAATGGAGAACTTGTGCCGGCGGGCACAATGGCGTGGGGGAGAGGGCGTTATCCCTGCCGGCGAAGTATTAAGCGGGCGTTAAGACGCCTGTTCAGGCTGAAAGCCCCGTGCTACTATTCCTCGCGGGCCGGCACCGAACGCCGGCCGTTGTGCTGTCTAGGAGGCTGATCCGCTTGTCTGAAGAACAGCTTGAATGTCAGGAATGCTCGGCGCAGTGCGAGAAGGTCGTCTATCCGGCCGCTTGTCTCGCCATGAACTGCCGCTTTCTGTACGCGTTCAAGGAAGACGGTGACACGTTCTTCGGCTGTATCGAGAAGGTGTTCCCGCACGAGATCGACCTGAAGATGTTCCAGGAGATCGAGCGCGGCAAGGGTGGGTTCGGCGTGGTCAAGGTGGCGCGTCAGCCCCTGCCGCAGTGCTCCATCGCCGTGCAGAGCTGCTACGCCACGGGCGAAGGCCCGCTCTGCCGCAACATGTACTTCCGGCGCCGCGACCGGCGTGGACACCTCGGCGCGCCCGCCGAGTGGGAACGCGGCCGAACGGCTGAGGCCAAGGTCGCGGGTCCACACG
>JBLMXT010000019.1:0-3164 GCA_050257915.1 Deltaproteobacteria bacterium | reverse complement strand
ACGCCCTCCGGCCAGGAGAAGGCGACCTCATCGGCCAGGTGCCGGGCGGTGGGGCCGGGCAGGTCACCGGAGGTGAGGACTCCGGCCACCCGGTCCCTGAGCTCCTCCAGGCGCTCCGCCGCGACCACCCGCGCCGTCCAGCCGGCGGCGGCCAGCGCGCCGAGCACGGTCGTCCAGTCGGGCATCGTCGTCATGGTCCTCCTCGGGATCGGGCGGTCGGTGCCGAGTGTGCGGCCCGGCCGGGTGCGCCGCAACCGCGAGGACTTGTCGCGGCCGTGCGCCGGCCTCAGACTGTGGTCGTGTGGCCGCGTGCGGCGGCCGCGGTGGAGGAGGAGGCTCGAGTGCGGTACGGCGGCGACCTGGTCGTGCTGTTCATGCTCGGCGGCGGCGTGATGTTCACGCTGCTCTCCGTCGCCGCCTGGGTCACGGGCCGCCGCGTCGCCGCCGTCTTCCTGGCGGTCGTCGCCGGCGCCAACCTCGCCTTCGCCATCGGGCTGCTCAACCGGGGCCCGGGCGGCTGACCCGTCGCGCCCGGCCGCCGGGCGCTCGCGGTCCTTCGTGGCCGCGTCAGGTCCGGTCCGCGAAGTACACGGTCCCGGCGCGGGGCCGCAGGCAGTGGTCCGTCCACATGCCCGGGCTGTAGCCCCCGGTCGAGACGAAGGCGACCAGCTCGCCTTCGCTCACCTCCGGGAAGGAGACGCCGGAGGCGAAGACGTCATCGCCCTCGTTGATGTGGCCGGCGAGCGTCGTCTCGCGGTCGCGTGGCGCAAGGGCGCGAGCGGCCACCAGCGCACACGGGCGGCGGTCGTAGATGTACGGGTCGTTCATGACGTTCCAGCCGGCGTCGAGGCCGACGAAGGTGGTCCCCAGGCGGTCCTCGACGCTCACCACCTCGGCGAGGAGGACCCCGCACTCGTTGGTCAGGAACTCGCCCGGCTCGCAGCCGACGGCTACGCCGAGGTGGCCGAAGCGGCGCGCCAGGACGGCGGCGTAAGCGTCGAGGTCGAGCGGCCGCTCGCCGGGGTGCAGCGGCGTACCGAGGCCGCCTCCGGCGTTGATCTCCGCGAGCGGACACCCCGCGTTCACAAGGGCCTCCGCCATCCGGGTAACCGGCTCCAGGGCGGCGTCGAACGCCGCCAGCTCGTCGTCCAGCATGCCGTTGGCGAGGTGCACGTGGAGCGTGTCGATCGTCAGGTCGTGGCGCCGGGCGGCTTCGAGGGCGGCGCCCAGGTCCTCCTCGTAGATGCCGAACTTGGTGGGCCGGGCGCCGCTGTACAGGCTCTCTGCGTGCCCGCGCATGACGCCGCCGCGCGGGTTGACGCGCAGCCCGACCGCGCGGCCGGGGCAGCGGCGGCCGTATCGCTCGATCTGGCTGAACAGGTCGAGGTTCACGTGCACGCCGGCGGGGACGATCACGTCCAGGTCGCGCTCCGACAGGTTGGTGCCGGTGACGCTGATCTCCGCGGCGGTGAACCCGTGGTCGAGCGCGTGCAGCACCTCGCCGGGTGAGCAGGCGTCGATGCCCACGGCGTCGGGCGAGCCGGGCGCCCCGAGGGCGCGCAGCGCGGCCAGCACCTCGGGCGCGCGCTGCGCCTTGAGCGCCAGACGCACGCGGGGCGTGAGGCCGGCGCGCGCGAGCGCGTCCCGCAGCGCGCGCGCCTGTTCCGCGACCCGCGGCACGTCGAAGACGTACAGCGGCGTGCCGTGCTCGCGCGCGAGCGCCTCCGCGTCGCGGCCCGCGACGAGCAGGCGCCCGCCCTCGATGCGCACGCCGTCGTGCTCCCATGGCAAGCGCCTGGTCCTAGCCTCCATGAGCGTGAGCCTATCGCAGTCCCCGGTCCGGCAGCGAGCGTGTAGGATGGCGCCACGCCGGAGGGCCGGCCGCCGACCGGGAGGTGCCATGAAGCTGTCCAGAAGGGGCGACGCACACGAGGCCGTCGCCGCGCCCGCGACGCCTGCCGCGGCCGAGCCGAGACCCTCTCACCGCGGCTTCATCCCCGAGTGGTTCAAGCGGGCCGGCGTCGGCAGTTGGTACCTCATCGGCATCGTCATCGTCCTCACCGGGCTCGCCTACGCGCTGCACCTGCTGGCGACGCTGGTCGTGCCTACGCTGTTCGCCGTCCTGCTGGGTGCGACGTTCATGCCCGCCGTCGACTGGCTCGAGCGGCACCACGTGGGGCGCACGTGGGGCGCGCTCATCATGACCGTGCTCATCGTGGTCGGGGCGTTCGCCCTGCTCGCGCTCATGACCGTCGGCGTCGTCAACCAGTGGTCCACCATCGAGAACCAGGTCCAGGCGGCCGCGGACTGGATCAACGAGTCGCTGCAGAAGCTCAACATCGACCCCGCCCTCATCGACTCCGCCAAGGAGACGCTCACCGGCAGCGTCGGCAGCTGGGCGCAGGGCATCTTCGGCGGCGCGATCCAGGGCATCAGCACGCTGGCGACCTTCGCCTTCGGCGCCTTCATCGGCCTCAACATCCTCATCTACGTGCTCATCGGCGGGCGGCGGATCGGCCGCTGGTTCTCGGAGCACATGGGGCCGGTGCCGCCGCCGGTGGGCTACGCCATCCTCGCCAACAGCGCGCGGTTCCTGCGCGGCTACATCTGGGGCAGCACTCTCATCGGCCTCTTCAATGGGGCTGTGGTGGGCCTCGGCGCGCTCGTGATCGGCGTGCCGCTGGCGTTCACGATCTTCGTGGTCCAGTGGCTCACCAACTACATCCCGATGTTCGGCGCCTTCATCGGGGGGGCGTTCGCGGTGCTCATCGCGCTGGGGACGGGCGGGGTCAGGGACGCGATCTGGATGCTCATCTTCGTGCTCGTCGCCAACGGACCGCTGCAGACCGTGATCTCGCAGTTCGCCCTGGGCGCTTCGCTGAAGCTGAGCGGCCTGGTCGTGCTGTTCGCGACCACCGGCGGGGCGGTCCTGGCCGGCGCGCTGGGCGGCATCTTCGCGGCGCCGTTCGTCAAGATCGGCGTGGACGCCTACCACCAGCTCAAGGCCGCCGGCCTCTTCGATGAGGGATCTGGAGGCGCCGGGGATGCGGTGACTGCCGCGCCGGGTGGAGCGGGGCCGCCGGGAGCCGCCGCGCACGGGCTGCCGGGAGCCGGCGACGCCGCGTCGCCGGGAGCGGCGCCCGAGGCGGCGCCGGCCGCGAAGG
>JBLMXT010000018.1:0-2549 GCA_050257915.1 Deltaproteobacteria bacterium | reverse complement strand
CCCCGGCTCCCTCGAACTGGCCCGAGCGCCAGTTACGCGTCGGCAGGGCGCCAGCCGCGTTCACCAGCTCGACGAGATACGGTGTGCCTTCCTCCCACGTCCAGGCGTTGTCGGCGGTGAGGACCCGCTCGGTCTGGAGGGAGTACATCTCCGCGAGGAAGGATCGCGCGTCGCCGACGGTGACCGCGCCGGTGCCGCGGACCACGACCGCCTTCAGGTTCTTGCTGCCCATCACGGCGCCCGCGCCGCCGCGCCCGGCCTTGTGGTACTGGTCGGTGGAGAGGCAGGCGAAGGGGACCAGGTTCTCGCCGGCTGGGCCCGTGGAGAGGACCTTGTGCCACGGGCCCATCTCCTCACGCACTCTCTGCTCGAGGGCCGCCGTCTCGAGGCCCCAGAAGCGGCCCTCAGCCGGCAGGAACTCCACCCGGTCGTCCTCTATCAGAACGAGTACCGGGTGGGGCGCTCTGCCTGTCGCCAGCACGAGGTCGTACCCGGCGAACTTGAGCTCCGGCGCGAACGACCCGCCGACATAGGAGTCGAGCAGGGTGCCCGTCGCCGGGCTCTTGCAGCCCACGGCCAAACGCGAGCAGGTCGCCGCCGCCGTGCCCGCGAACGGTCCGGTGGCGAGGATGAGCGGGTTCCCCGGGCCGAGTGCGTCGCTGCCCGGGGAGAGCTCCTCGAAGAGGTATCGCAGAAGGAGGCCCTTGCCGCCGACGTACAGGCGCGCCCATTCCTCGGGGAGGGGTTCGACCGTCGCCGCGAGGCGATCGAGATCGAGCCGCAGGATCCGTCCGGTGTAGAAGTCCACGCCTCTCCTCGCCGGTCCGCCATGGCCGTCCAGGAGGACCCGTGCTACAATGTCGCCCATTAATCGACCGGTCAATCAGTCGCTTCATTGCACCGTGACCGGAGGGTGATGTCAACCCGGTCCGGGGGCCGCCGGACCACTGGGAGGCCGAACGTCCGATGACGGCGCCGCCGGGAGGATGGAGCACGGACGAGGACGGTCACGCCCGCCTCACCGGTCATGTTCACTTCGCCTTCGAGGACCCCCTGTCGTCGCTGCCGGAGACGGCCAGGAACCTGCTCGTCGCAGCCAAGGAGATCATCACCGACGAGGGCTTCGAGGCGTTGACGCTGAAGTCTGTGAGCGAGCGCGCCGGCGAGAACAAGGCGATGGTCTCCTACTACTTCGACAACAAGGCCGGCCTCGTCGCCGCCGTGCTCGACTCCGTGATCCACGACGAGTACCTCGCCTCACTCGACCGCATGAAGGACGTCGCCCCGGATGAGCGCATTCCCAGGCTGGTCGAGGAGATGCGACGCATGGCGGCGTCGGTCGACGACTTCACGGTGTTCTTCGAGCTCTTACCGCACGTGCTGCGCGACGATGTGCTGCGACGCCGCATAGCGATGCTGTACCGCTGGTACTGGAAGATGAAGCTCGAGTGGCTGGGCGTGCGCGACGGCGCGAAGGGTCTGGCCGATCCCGATCTGCTCGGCGTCGCCCAGCTCCTGAGCGCCGTCATCGACGGCCTCGCGATCCAGGCGGCCGTCGACTCCGACGTCGACCTCGCCAACCCGTACCGGGCGCTCGCGCGGATGCTCGAGTGCCTCGATTGGACCAGGACAGAGAACTGACCGGCCGGCGCGGCGGAGGCGGCGCTCTCGCGCCTCAGCTGAGGCAGTACCTGTCGAGCTGCCGCCGGACCAGCGGGTCCAGGTCGTCCGGCGGCTCGTAGGTCTGCAGCAGTTCCTCGACGCGAGCCTCCGCAACGTTGGCGAGGTCCCGTGCTCCCTGGGACCGCCACGTCTCGTACGGCGCGCGGTTCATGATCGTCCGCCTGATGCCGTCGCGCGCGTGCCTCCGCGTGTGCGCGTGGCCGAGGACGCTGCCGCCCGGCCCTGCCGCCGCGACGACGTCCAGCGCCAGGGTCTCGTCGTCGACCTCGATGGGCCGTCGCGCCGCGCGGATGCCTGTGATCGCCTCGTCGTCGATGACGAACTTCTCCGGCGAGAAGCAGTTGAACGACGAGAGGATGCCTGCGGCGTGCAGGACGTACTGCGCGCCGGTGCGCAGGACGGTGTCCATGGCGAGCGCCGACTCCGTGCCGGCCTGGGCGTCGGGCACGTGCGCGTCGGTGACGGAGCCACCGGCGCGTACGGGGACGCCGAGCCAGTGGCCTAGCCGGACCGTCGCCTCCATGAGTGACCAGTACGCCGGCGCCCCGATCATGAGTGCGCCGCTCTGCATGGACGACAGCGACGACGTGCCTCCGTACAGGAACGGCGTGCCGGGGCGGGCGAGTTGCGCGAGCACGAGACCGACGAGCAGCTCGGCGTGCTGTACGGCGAGGATGCCGGCAAGCGTGATCGGCGCCGTCGTGCCGCCCATTGCGCAGACGGCGACGAGGACCGGCTGGCCGAGGCGCGCCAGTCGCAGCAGCACCTGCGCGCCTTCCGCCGAGAACTGGAGCGGCGAGGTGGTGTTGATCACGGACCAGAGGCGCGGCGCGGCGTGCCAGTCCGCGCCGTACAGGATCTCGAGG
>JBLMXT010000017.1:0-5150 GCA_050257915.1 Deltaproteobacteria bacterium | reverse complement strand
CGTCACCGGGAAATCGCTCGCCGACGCCACGTTGGACCCGGCGTCGAAGAAGCTCTTCATGGGGTATTCGAGATCCGCTCGCGGCAGGCCGAGGAACGGCAGCTGCAGGTTCCAGTAGTAGTCGTCCATGAGGAACCAGTACGGCTGCGGGTAGGCCGAGACGCGCAGGTCACCCATCCGCTCGATGTCGCTGGGCGCCGCGAGCTGCAGGTGCGTGATGCCGGCGCGACGGTCGCGGCATCCGTTCTTGCGTTGCGTGTACGCCAGCGCGTCCACTGTCTCACGCACGGCAGCGTCGCCGATGCTGTGGTTGTGGAGCTGGAACCCAAGACGGTCGGCCTTCGCGAACGCGGCGTTCAGCGCGTCCGGCTGCCAGATCGGCTCGCCCCTGAAGCCGGGACGGTCGGCGTAGTCCTCGAGCAGGTAGCCGGTGTGGCCCTCGATCACTCCGTCAGAGAACGTCTTGACGGACCTGGTCTGGAAGAACTCGGTCGTGTGCTTGGCGCGCTCGCCGACCGCCGCCTTCAGCTGGTCGCACAGCGGCTTCTCAGGCACCAGGCTCAACGACGCGCGGACGCGCATCGTGAGCTGCCCGGTGGAGGCGAGTTCCTCGTAGGCCGCGATCGCGTTGGAGCCCACATCGAGCATCGGGTCGTGGAAGAGGGTCACGCCGAGCGGCCCGGCGAACTCCTGCTGGAAGTAGAGCAGGCCGTCCTTGTACTGGTCCACGGTGTAGTCGCCGATGATGGGGTCCATGAGATACATGGCGGTCTCGCGGAGGCACCCCGACGGCTCGCCGTAGGGCGGCGACGTGACGTCGGAACCGGGGACGCGCTCGATGACCCCGTTCTCCGGGTCCGGCGTGGTGTTGTCGATGCCGGCCGCCGCCAGCGCCGCTGAGTTGACCCACACGGCGTGGTAGCCGTCCGAGCGCAGCACGACGGGCTTGTCGCTCACCACGGCGTCGATGTCCTCCTTGAGGGGGCCGATGCCGGGGAACATGGCCTCGCTCCAGCCGCTGCCCCGGATGTTGGGGAAGTCCGGGTGGGCGTCGGCGAACTCCTTGATGGCGGCCTGGTACTCGGTCACGCCGCCCAGGCCGTACAGGTTGACCGAGTACAGGAAGCTCACGGCCATGTTGATGTGCGCGTGGCCGTCACTGAAGCTCGGGGTGACCATGCGGCCCGCCAGGTCGATGACCTGCGTGGCGGGCCCGACGTAGCGCTTCGCGTGCTTGGTCGA
Organism: Deltaproteobacteria bacterium; assembly: GCA_050257915.1. GTDB lineage: Bacteria > Actinomycetota > Thermoleophilia > UBA2241 > UBA2241 > CAIXSE01. The sequence goes on along the minus strand of JBLMXT010000017.1, from coordinate 3,908 downwards.
GCCGACGTAGACGATCTTGCCGTCGTCCACGGCTACGGCTTGCGCCGTGGTGCCGCACTTGTCGACGGTGTAGACGAACCCGTTCTTGAGCACCACGTCGGCGTACTTGCACTTGTGCTTGTGGTGATGGTGGGCAGAGGCGGCGGCCGGTACTGCCCCAAGGCAGACCAGTGCGACCCCCAGCGCGATGATGATGGACGTCCTCCGGCTCATCGGCACCCCCTGGCTCTGATCCTCCACGACCGCGAGGCACGAATGGCCCCGGCCGGCCGCCCTATCCGCAACGCTAGTCCGCGGGCGCGGGCGAGACAACGTTTTGCGCGGACCTGGCAGAGCGTGCCGGTCAGCCCAGGTACATCCGTCTAGAGAGGGCTGCCCGCGGACGCGCTCCTGCCGATGCACTTGGATGTCGCCCGGACATCCACAGTCGAGCCCTCGGCCGGGCGGCAGGAAGGTGAGCGCCATGGAGGCAAGCCTGAACACCCCCGCCGTGACGGCGATCTCCGCGGGCCGCCGCAGACTGGGCGCGTTGCTCGTCGCAGACGGCCTGGTCAGTCAGCACCAGATCGAGGCCGCTCTCGCCCGTCAGCAGGTGGATCGCCGGCGACTGGGGGACGTGCTCGTCCGCGAGGGGCTCGTCTCCGAGGCGGACCTGGTCGAGGCCCTGGCGGCGCAGCTGCGCCTCGAGGTCGCCGATCTGGACCAGGTCTACTTCTCGCCGGAGACGCTCGGCCTCCTGCCGCGCGACTTCATGGTCAACCGCCGCGTCCTGCCGCTCAAGGTGGAGGACGACGGGACCCTGGTGCTGGCGATGACCGACCCCCTAGACATCGTCGCCATCGACGAGGTCAGGCTGCGCACCAAGCGCATCGTGCGTCCGGTCATCTGCACCGAGAGCGCCTTCGAGGAGGCCAGCGCCACCTTCTTCAACACCAGGGGCAAGCTGCGCGAGCTCAGCGAGGAGGACGAGTCGCTCGTCTCCGATGAGGCGGCCCTCGCCCACGACGCCTCGATCATCGAGATCGTGGACGGCCTCATCTCCGACGCCGTCAGCATGAAGGCCTCCGACATCCACGTCGAGCCCCACGCCGAGGCGCTGCACGTGCGTTGCCGCATCGACGGCGTGCTGCACAAGCTGCGCGAGTTCCCCACGGAGATCCAGGCCGGCATCGTCAGCCGCATCAAGATCATGGGCAACCTGGACATCGCCGAGCGGCGCATGCCCCAGGACGGCCGCACCTCCTTCGAGACCAGCAGCGGCAAGGCCGTCGACCTGCGCCTGGCCACGATCCCCACCCTGCACGGCGAGAACGTCTCGATCCGTATCCTCGAGGTCTCGCCCCTGCCGCCGACGCTGGATTCACTCGGCCTCACCGGACCCTCGCTGGAGCGCTTCGAGGAGGCCATCCGCCGGCCGGAGGGAGGCATCCTGATCTGCGGGCCCACGGGCTGCGGCAAGTCCACCACCCTGTACACCACGCTCGAGCTGGTCAAGTCGCCGCAGAGCAAGATCTACACGGTCGAGGATCCCATCGAGCGGAAGCTGGACGGAGTCATGCAGAGCGAGGTCAAGGCCGCCATCGGCCTCGACTTCGCCGGCCTGCTGCGCACCCTGCTGCGCAGCGACCCCGACCTCATCATGGTGGGGGAGATCAGGGACGCGGAGACCGCCCGGATGGCGGCGGAGGCCGCCATGACCGGGCACCTCGTGTTCTCCACGCTGCACACGCGCGACGCCGCTTCGGCTGTGCACCGCCTGGTGGAGATGGGCCTGCCGCCGTATCTGGTCGCGGCGGCCTTCACCTGCGTGGTCTCGCAGCGGCTCGTGCGCCGCCTCTGCCCGCACTGCCGTAAGCCGCGGACCGTGCGCGCCGGCGCGTGGGAGAAGCTCGGCCTGGGCGAGGCGCCGCGCCGTCAGATGAAGGTCTACGACGCCGCCGGCTGCACCCGCTGCTTCGGCACCGGCTACCTGGGGCGAGCGGGCATCTTCGAGGTGCTCTCGCTGGACGAGGAGCTGGCCGACATGATCGAGCAGGGGCTCCCGGTGCGCGACCTCCGCGAGGCCGCTCGCGCTCGCGGCGTCGAGTCCGTGCGCGAAGACGGCGTGCAGAAGGTCCTCGCCGGCGAGACGAGCCTCTCCGAGCTGGTGCGGGTGGTCGCGTAGCCCGTCCGGCGCGCGACCTCTCAGTAGTACTGGATCTCGCTACTCATGCCGCTCGTCGGGGCGGTGCCTCCGGCGCCGTCGCCAGAGCCGTGCGGGTCGAGCCACGGATGAGCCTGCAGGAACGGACACTGCGCGCCCGAGGGCGGCGTCTGGGTCTGGCCGCTCGCGTCGGGAGAGCCGGCTGAGCCGCCGGACGCGGCGAGCGCCATCGGCACGAGCCAGATCGCGAGGATGAGCAGAAGGACGGCGAGCACGCCGAGCAGATGCCTTGATCGCATGACAAGCCCCTTTGCGGAGAAGATGAGTCCCGTTTCTCGGCATCTACCCTCGCCCTCGCCGGTTCATGCTCCTGCTCGCGGCGACCAGGCGGCCTCGGTCCTTCCGGCCCGGCAGGGCGATTCAGTCGTCCAGCCGTCAGAGGTCGCCGCGTCGTTGCAGCACCACGAAGGCGATCCACCCCGGCAGGATCGGCAGCCAGAAGGTGGCGATGCGGTACAGGAAGACGGCGGGCACGGCCACGTCCCGGTCCAGGCCGACCGCGGTGAGCCCGGCGATGAGCGCCGCCTCCACCGCGCCGATGCCACCCGGCGTCGGCGCGGCTGAGCTGATGGCGGAGCCGACGAGGAACACGACGCCGATGCTGGCCACACTCACCCCCGGGGCGCCGAAGGCGTACACGGAGAAGACGAGAGCGGCGATGTACGAGAGGGTCAGGAACACAGACCCCCCGAGGAGCTCCGCCAGCTTGAGCGGCCGGCGCACGACCTCACCGATGCCCTCTCCGGCGCGCCGGAGGATCGGCGTGACGCGCTTGCGCAGCACGCCGCGCCCGGCCGGCAGGAGGAACAGGAGCCCGCTGAGAGCCAGGAGGACCGTGAGACCTATGAGCACGGTCTGGCCCGAGGGCAGGAAGTCGAAGGCCTCGGCGCCGCTGCGCCCCGCCCACAGCAGGAAGACCAGGGACAGGGTGACGTGCACGAGCAGGCCGGAGAGCTGCTGGAGGCCGACGCTCGACGAGGCCACCGCAAGGTCGATGCCCTGCTTCTGGAGGTAGCGCACGTTGGTCGCGATGCCGCCGACGCGCGCGGGGACGATGCGGTTCACGAAGGACCCGGCCAGCTGAGTCCCCAGGGTACCTGAGAAGGGGATGCGCGCCGGCACGGCGCCGGTCACGGTCAGCGTGGCGCCCACGTAGGTCAGCACCGACGCGCCGAGCGCGTAGAGTGCCCAGGTCCAGTCAGCCGCCTTCAGCTTCGACCACACGCCGCTCACGTCGGCGAGCTGCGGGATGAGCACGTAGAAGGCGATGGCCAGGGAGATGAACGTGAGCACCGTGCGCGGCTTGATGCGCTGCAGGTCCTGGGGCTCGACGTCGCCCGCGCCGCTGGCCTCGCCGGCGTACCTGCGCAGGTCGTCGCAGAGCGGCTTGCGCGCCACCAGCGACTTGCGCGTCGCGGTGCTCAGCGCCAGCGGCTGGATGCGCGGCGCCGCGCGCGCCACCGCCGGCTTGCCGAGGACGGCGACGGCGGCGTCGACGGCGCGCTCGGGGCCGACCTTGAGGGCGGTCGAGGAGAGCAGCTCGGCCACGTCGGTGTCGAGCATCTGGTCGGTGGCGGCGATCTCGGCGAAGCCGAAGTCGATGAACCAGGGACGGCCGTCGGGCGCCAGCAGCACGTTGGCGAGGCGCAGGTCGCGATGCGCGATGCGGCGCTGCCGCATCACCGCGACGCCCTCCCAGATGCTG
>JBLMXT010000016.1:0-2603 GCA_050257915.1 Deltaproteobacteria bacterium | reverse complement strand
CTTGTCCTCCAGGAAGCGCGCGGCGTTCTCGGCCGCGCGCGCCAGCGCCAGCACGTCGTCCTTCTCCGCGTCCACCGGCACCTCGAGACGGTCGCGCAGCTTGCCGTTGACCTGCACCACGACCGTCACGACCTCGTCGGCGGCGAGCTCCTCGTCCCACGCGGGCCACGGCGCGTCCAGCACGTCGTCGCCGTGGCCGAGCAGCTCCCAGACCTCCGCCGCCACGTGCGGCGCCATGGGCGCGACCAGCAGCGTCATGTCGGCGACGACCTGCCGCCACTGCGCCAGCGTCAATGCGCCGCGCACCGACGACCACACGTCGAGCACCTGGTTCTGCAGCTCCATGAGCGCCGACACGGCCGTGTTGAAGCGGAACGCGTCCATGTCGCGCGTCACCTTGCGGATGGTCTTGTTGAGCGTGCGCAGGACCTGGCGGCCCTTCTCGGTCTCGGCCTCGCCGGCCGCCACCCCACTCCCCTGCGCTTCCACGACCTCCCCGACGAGGCCCCAGAAGCGCCCCAGGAAGCGGTAGGTGCCCTGCACGCCGCGGTCGCTCCAGGCGACGCTCTGCTCGAACGGGGCGATGAACAGCTCGTACACGCGCAGGGCGTCGGCGCCGTACTTCTCGACCACGCTGTCCGGCGTGACGACGTTGCCCTTGCTCTTGCTCATCTTCTGGCCGTCCTCGGCCTGGATCATGCCCTGGTTGCGCAGGCGCGCGTAGGGCTCGCCGAAGCCCAGGTAGCCGGCGTCCTGGGCGACCTTGCAGAAGAAGCGCGCGTAGAGCAGGTGCATCACCGCGTGCTCGGCCCCGCCCACGTACAGGTCGACCGGCAGCCAGTAGGCGGTCTTCTCGGGATCGAAGGCGGCGGTCTCGTCGTGTGGGGAGGCGAAGCGGAAGTGGTACCAGCTCGAGCAGGCGAAGGTGTCCATGGTGTCGGTCTCGCGGTGCGCCGGGCCGCCACAGGCGGGGCACGTGGTGTGCACCCACTCCTCGGCCCGCGCCAGCGGCGAGCGGCCGTCGTCCGTGGGGTGGAAGTCCTCGAGGTCGGGCAGCAGCACGGGCAGCTGGTCGTCGGGCACCCGCACCGTCCCGCACCTCTCGCAGTGGACGATGGGGATCGGCGCGCCCCAGTAGCGCTGGCGACTGATCAGCCAGTCACGCAGCTTGAAGTTGACCTTCTTGCGGGCGGCGCCGCGCTCCCCGAGCCAGGCGACGACGGCCTCGAACGCCTCGCCCGGCGCCTGCATGCCGTCGAACGGCGCCGAGTTCACCATGACGCCGTCGCCGGTGTACGCCTCCGTCAGGGCGCCCTGCGGGCCCGACTCCGGCGCGATCACCTCGACGATCGGGAGGTCGAACCTGGTCGCGAACGCGAAGTCGCGCTCGTCGTGCGCCGGCACCGCCATGATGGCGCCGGTGCCGTACCCCATGAGCACGTAGTCGCTGATCCAGATGGGGACCGGCGCGTCGTTCACGGGGTTGACGGCGTAGGCACCGGTGAAGACGCCCGTCTTCTCCTTCTCCGTGCTCATGCGCTCGATCTCGCTCTGGCGGCGGGCCTGGTCCTGATACGCCGCGACCGCCGCCCGATGCTCCTCGTCGGTCAGCGCATCGACGAGCGGGTGCTCCGGCGCCAGCACCATGTAGGTGGCGCCGAAGAGCGTGTCGGGCCGCGTCGTGAAGACCGTGAGCTTGTCGTCGCGGCCCTCGACGCAGAAGTCGACCTCGGCGCCCTCGCTGCGTCCGATCCAGTTGGTCTGCATGAGCTTGATCTGCTCGGGCCAGTCGATGGTGTCCAGGTCGTCCAGCAGGCGCTGTGCGTAGTCGGTGATGCGGAAGTACCACTGCCTCAGGTCCTTCTTGGTCACGAGGCTGCCGCAGCGCCAGCAGCGGCCGTTCTCAACCTGTTCATTGGCGAGGATGGTCTTGTCGACCGGACACCACCACTGCTGCCCCGTCGCCTGGTAGGCCAGGCCGCGCTCGTAGAGCAGGAGGAAGAACCACTGCGTCCAGCGGTAGTAGTCGGGGAAGCAGCTGGTGACCTCGCGCGACCAGTCGAACGAGAGGCCGATGAGGTCCATCTGCCGGTGGTAGTTGGCGATGTTGCGCTCGGTCGTCACCCGCGGGTGCACGCCCATCTTGATGGCGTAGTTCTCGGCCGGCAGGCCGAAGGCGTCCCAGCCCATGGGGTGGAGGACGTTGTAGCCGCGCATGCGCATGAACCGCGACACCGCGTCAGTGGGGACGTAGTTGCGGCAGTGGCCGACGCTGAGCCCGTCGCCCGACGGGTACGGGAAGAAGTCGAGCGCGTAGAACTTGGGCTTGTCGCTCTCGTCGGGCGTGCGGTAGGCGTCGCGCTCCTTCCAGAGGCGCTGCCACTTCTCCTCGATGGCGTGCGGGTCGTACCGTCGGTCCACGTGTGTCCTCTCTCGCTGCGGTCGGCCGCGCGCGGGGCTGCGCCGGCGCGCGGCCTCCGATTCTACATGAGGCGCACACCGGGCTCTGGCGGACGGGAGCCCGGCCTATCCAGCGCCGCCGCGCGGGAAATCCCCGCGGGGCGCGGGGCCTCAATCGCCGAACGGCGTGTAGGTGACGACGG
>JBLMXT010000015.1:0-3527 GCA_050257915.1 Deltaproteobacteria bacterium | reverse complement strand
TGCTCAACAAGATCGACCTCGTGGACGGACCGCGGCTGGGCGCCCGCCTCGAGGAGGCGCGCGCGCTCGCCGCCGACGGCGAGGTCCTGGCCGTCTCGGCGCTGCGCGGGGACGGCCTCGCGGACGTCCTCGGCCGGCTGGTCGCGGCCATGCCCCCGGGCCCCGTGTACTTCCCCGAGGGGCAGCAGACCGACCAGCCGCTCGAGCTGCTCGTGGCGGAGCTCGTGCGCGAGCAGGCGCTGCGCCTGACCCGCGACGAGGTGCCCCACGCCATCGCCGCGGAGGTGGGCTCGATCACCGAGCGCAGCGACCGCCCGCTTGTCGAGATCGAGGCCAGCGTCATCGTCGAGACGGAGTCGCAGAAGGCGATCGTCGTCGGCAAGGGGGGGCGCGTGGTCAAGGCCATCGGCAGCGGCGCCCGCCACGAGATCGAGGCGATCCTCGGCGTGCACGTGTTCCTCGACCTTCGCGTCAAGGTGCGCAAGCGCTGGCGCCGCGACGACCGCTACGTCGATCACCTGCTGTAGCGCCTCGCGGCCCGGCCGCTTGCTATACTCTGCGCGTTCCAGCCCGTCCGATGCCGGCCGTGGGAGGTCGAGGCGTGCAGGCCGAGGAAGTCGCCAAGACCATCGATCACACGCTGCTGCGCGCCGACGGGACGGGCGCCGACGTGGAGGCGCTGTGCCGGGAGGCGGCCGCGTACCACTTCGCCGCCGTCTGTCTGTTCCCGCACTTCGTGCCGCTGGCGGCGTCGCTGCTCAAGCGCACCGACGTCAAGACCTGCACCGTCATCTCGTTCCCGTACGGCGCCGACACGCCGCGCGTCAAGATCCTCGCCGCCGACGAGGCGGTGCGGCGCGGGGCGGACGAGGTGGACGTCGTCATCAACGTGCCGGGGTTCCTCTCCGGCGAGTTCGGCCTCGTGCGCGACGAGCTCTCCGGCGTGGTGGACGCGGTGCGCGTGCGCGGCGGCAACCTCGGGCGCACCGTGATCGTCAAGGCGATCATCGAGACCTGCTACCTGGACGACAAGATGAAGCGCCTTGCCTGCAGGATCTGCGAGCAGGCGGGCGTGGACTTCGTGAAGACCTCCACCGGGCTCGGGCCGCACGGCGCGACCGTCGCGGACGTGGAGCTGCTCCGCGACTGCCTGGACGCCCACGTGGGCGTCAAGGCCTCGGGCGGCATCCGCACGGCGGCGGACCTGGAGCGCATGGTGGGCGCCGGCGCGGTCAGGGTGGGCACCAGCGCCGGCGTCGCGATCATGCGGGAGAGCCTCGCGGCGGGGAGGGCGGAGGCGTGATGGACCACGCCACCTTCCTCGGGCTCGTGCGCTACGACGCCGACGGCCTGGTGCCCTGCGTGGTCCAGGCCGCCGGCAGCCGCGAGGTGCTCATGGTCGCCTACGCCAACGAAGCCGCGCTGCGCGCCACGCTGAGCTCCGGCGAGGCGCACTTCTGGAGCCGCAGCCGGCGGGAGCTCTGGCACAAGGGCGGCACCAGCGGCAACGTGCAGCGCCTGGTGTCCGCGCGGCTGGACTGCGACCACGACACCGTCCTCCTCTCCGTCGAGCCCGCCGGGCCGGCCTGCCACACCGGCGCGGTGAGCTGCTTCCGCGACGAGGCCAGCGGCGGCGCGGCGACGGGACCCGCCGCCGGCGGCGGGTGAGCGCCGGCCGCTCGGGCCGGCGCCGGAGCGTCAGCCTCGCCGGCGTCCTCCTCGCCGCCGTCCTCGTCCTCGCCCTCGTGCTCCGGCTCAAGGGCATCTCCTGGGGCCTGCCGTACAGCTTCGTCAACGCGGACGAGAGCACGGTCGTGCCCAAGGCGGCCGCCGCCGCCCGCGGCCATCTGAACCCGCAGTTCTTCTTCTATCCCTCGTTCTACTTCTACCTGGCGGGTGCGGTGTACGTGCTGGCGGCGCCGGGGTGGTGGCTGCTGGGCGGCGTGGACCTGCTCTCGCTGACCTCCCTGATCGTCGACCCGGGACCGTACTTCCTGCTCGCGCGCCTGCTCTCCGTCGCCATGGGCACGGCGTCCGTGTATCTCGTGTACCGCCTCGGCCGGGTCGCCTTCGGCCGCCCGGCGGGCCTCCTGGCGGGGCTGTTCCTCGCGGTGGCGCCGCTCCACGTCGCCTACTCTCACATGGCGGTCACCGACGTGACCGCGGTCGCGCTGGCGCTGCTCGCGCTGGCGCTGCTGCAGCTGGCCGCCGGCGCGACGTCCGAGGCCGCCGCCGACGACGAGGCCCGCGACTGGCTCGGCGCGGTGGCCGCAAGGCTGGCGGGCGAACGGCGCGCCGCCCGCTGGCTCATCCTCGGCGCGCTCGCGGCCGGCCTCGCGACGTCGACCAAGTACAACCTCGGCGTGCTCGTGCTGCCGGCGACCGTGGCCGCCGTGCTGGCCTGCCGGGCGGAGGCGGCGCGGCGCGTGGCCGCGGGCGGCCGCGCAGCGCTCGTCTGGCTCCGGGTGCTCGCGCTGCGCGTCTACCTGCCGATGCTCCTGGCGTTCGTGGTCGCCTCGCCGTTCGTCGTCCTCGACGCGCCGCACTTCCTGCGCGACTTCCGCCGCCAGAGCCAGATCATGGACCGCGGCTGGCTGGGGTTCGAGCACGTCGGCAACGGGTTCTGGTACAACGTGACGCCCAACCTGACGGGCGCGATCGGCGTCGTGCTCGTCGTGCTCGGCGCCGCCGGCCTGGGCTGGGCCCTGTGGCGGCGCACCCGCCTCGACCTCCTGATCGCGCCCTACGTGATCGTGTACTTCGCGTACATCGGGACCTGGAAGGAGCTGGCCGACCGGTACCTCCTGGTGATCGCGCCGCTGCTCATCCTGCTGGGGGTGCGCCTGGTCGTGGAGCTCGCCCTGCTGCGGCCGCGCGCGCGCTGGTTCGCCGTCCCGGCGGCCGCGGCGGTGCTGGCGGTCGGGTTCGTGCCGTTGCTGCTGGATTCCATCGCCTTCGACCGCACCCTGAGCGGGGCTGACACGCGTGAGGTCGCGGCTCGCTGGATCGAGTCGGGCCTCCCGGCCGGCGCGCTCATCGCCGTCGAGAATTACGGCCCGCCGCTGGTCCGCGAGGGCCAGCTGCATCACTACCGCGCCGCGGGCCTGGACCCGGTGGCCTTCCGCCTCGTGAAGCTCAAGCTTCCGCTGCCGGGCACGCCCGAGCGTACGCGCGACCTGGACCGCCTGCGGCAGCAGGGCGTGAAGTACGTGGTGACGAGCTCACGCGTCCGCGACAGGGTGCTGGCGGCCGCCGCGGACTACCCGGCGCCGGCGGCGTTCTACCGGCGGCTGGACGCCGAGGCGGAGCTCGTCAGGGAGTTCCGGCCCGGGCCCGGCGAGCGCGGGCCGGTCCTCAAGCTCTACCGCCTCTAGCGCCGCGGGGCGCCGGCGGCCGGGCTAGCGCCGGGCGTCGAGCTCGCGCGGCGCCTCGCCGGCCGCCGCCTCCACCTCGCCCTCCATGATGGGGGTGCGGCCGGGCCGGACGATCGCGTAGGCGACGAACCCCGGCGGGATCGGCAGCCAGAA
>JBLMXT010000014.1:0-8976 GCA_050257915.1 Deltaproteobacteria bacterium | reverse complement strand
GAGCCCCCCGCCGTAACCGCAGAGCGTCCCGTCCTTCCGCACCACCCGGTGGCAGGGGATCACGATGGCGATCCGGTTGGCGCCGTTGGCGGTCCCTACGGCCCGCGCCGAGCCCGGCGCTCCGATCTCCCGCGCGAGCTGCGCGTAGGAGCGCGTCTCGCCGTAGGGGATGCGCCGCAGGGCGTCCCAGACGCGGCGCTGGAAGGGGCTCCCCGGGTACTCGAGCGGCAGGTCGAACGCCGTGCGCCTCCCGGCGAAGTACTCGTCCAGCTGCGCGCGCAGAGGCGCGAAGAGCGGGCTGTGCCCCGGGGCTAGTGGCCGGCCGAACCGCCGGCGGAGGGTGTCGAGCTGGCTCTCCATCATGCGCCGGTCGGGGTACTCGAGCAGGCAGACGGCGTCGTCGGTCGCGCCGGCGACGAGGGGGCCGACCGGCGTCTCCAGCCAGGTCAGGCGGATGAGGGAGCCGTTCGGCGCCGCCGCCGCTTCGCCGGGCGGCGCCCCCGCCAGCTTGCCGAAGGCGGTGCGGAAGCCCGAGTGCGAGCCCCAGCCGTGGTCGAAGACGACCTCGTCGATCGCGCCGCCGGAGCGGAGCGCGGCGAAGGCGTCGCCCAGCCGCCGCGCGCGGCAGTAGGCCTGGAAGGTCATGCCGTGCGTCCTGCGGAACCAGCGGCGGACGGCGGCGGGGTCCAGGCCCTCGGCGCGCAGGTCCGCGTCGCTGATGCGCGCCGACGGCGAGGCCTCGACGCGTGCGATCAGCCGCGAGGCCCACTCGGGGGTACCGGCCTCCGCGTCGAGCGGCCGGCACCGCTTGCACGGCCGGAAGCCGGCCACGAGCGCCTCACGCGTCGTCGCGTAGAACTCCACGTGCTCCGGCCTCGGCTCTCGCGCGGGGCACGATGGGCGGCAGAACACCCCCGTCGTCGTCACCGCAGCGTAGAAGAGGCCGTCGTAGGAGCGGTCCCGCTCGCGCAGCGCGGTGAGCATCTCTTCGCGCGGGAGCATCGGGGCCGCGGGCCGCCGCCCGTGCGCTCTCTGTGTCGTCGCGTCCATGTCTCAGAGAGTAGTGCCCGTTTCGCGCGCGGGCCACCGAATTCTGGACGCCGAATCCCCTCTGTGCGCGGAGTCCTGCGTCCGTGCGCTCCCGCGCGCCGCGTCACTTCGCGGGCGTGCTCAGTCCGCGACCGTCACGCTCGCATCGGGGTCCAGGGGGTTGGTGCGCACGGCCAGGGAGAACAGGAACGGGTACTGCGTCTGCAGGTGCCGCAGGTAGTCGATCCACAGCACGCCCAGCAGCGTGTAGGCGCGTTTGACGTCCGCGACGAGGTGGGCGCGGTCGGCCTGCGGCAGGTGGTCGAAGTCGACGCGCGCGTGCAACTCTTCCGCGAGGTGCGTCACCGCCCAGAGGAGGTCGGTGAACGCCTCGTGCTCCATGAGCGCCTGGTTGCCGAGGAGGCTGAGCAGGTACGTCTTCTCCTGATCCAGCCGCTGGCGCAGCGCGGCCAGGTCCCCGCCACTGAGCTCGATGACGGGCTTGTGCGCCCGGAACGCCTGCTTGGCCCGCTCGTAGTCCTTGTCCGTCCATGTCCCGCGCGCCAGCAGGTCCCCGCGCACGTCGTCCAGCTCCCGGTCCAGCCTGGCGATGCGACCCAGGACGTCCGTGCCGCACTCGCTGAAGAAGGCCCCGACGATCATGTTGAGCTTGTCCAGCATGGTCTCCCGCTGCCGGCGCTGCATGAGGCCGTCGATCAGCATGGAGACGAGCAGGACCTGGATGAACAGGAACGCGATGTCGTCGACCAGATAGCGCAGCATCTCGTCGTGGAAGCTCTCGGAGGGGTAGAGGATCCAGCGCAGGGCGTACACGACGATGGCGGCCACGATGAGCGTGGCGGCGATCTCGACTTGCCAGCGGCGCAGGCGCATGCGGTCTCCGGGGGTGGGGGAGGGGGCGCGGACTACGATACCGGACCGTACGCGCGTGTGCAGCAGGTCGTTTCCTCCGATGGGATCGCCTTGTACTTCACCAGGCGTTCTCGTCGAATGACCACTGCGGGTCGCTGAGGTCGGCGCGGCTGATCGGGCGGCGCATCCCTGCAGCTACGTGCCTGCTGCACCTAATTACTATTCCCCGCCGTTCGAAACCTCACCCCGTTAGCGCTGCTTCCAGGGCCTCTTGCGCAGCACCCGCGGGCGCAGGTAGGCCATCACGGCCGGCCAGTCCGGGAACTTCTCCATCCCGAAGTGGATGTGCTCGCCCTCGAAGGCGTCGGCCCCGTGTCTGGTGCGGTCGTCGATGAGGAAGTCGCCGCGGTGCAGCTCCTTGTGATGCGTGAGGATGAGGCGCTTGTGCGCCGGCTCGCCGAGGTGCGCCCTGACCCAGCAGAGCTTGTCCGACCAGGCCGAGGGGTTGTCCCACGGCGACGTCGAGAGGATGTAGGTGTCGAAGAGCAGCGCCAGCTCGGTGAACGCGCAGACCGCGCCCGGCATGGGGTCCATGAGCGAGAAGATGCCGGGCACGTCGTCCAGGTGGCCGGCATACTGCTTGCGGACCTTCTTCTTCAGGCGCGGCAGCGCCGAGCGGAAGTCGACGAGCACGTTGTCCATGTCCACGTAGACGATCTTCTTGGTCATGACGCCCTCCCGGTGTGGCTCGCTTCGACTCTATCCCGCCGGCAGGGCGGCGGGCCAGGCTCGGCGGTCGTCGGCCTGTCGCACGCATGTTGGACGGGTCCGCGGTGCGACGGCGAGTCACGGGATAGCCTGCCAGAGAGTGATGCGCACGTACTCGCCTGCGTGGACCGTGACCGTCGTGGGCTGGCCGGCCACCTCGGCTTGGACCAGAGTGTAGGTGCCAGGAGGCAGGTCGATCCTGAACCGGCCGTCGTGGTCAGCAACGGCTTGAGCGACGACGGGACCGTCGAACGCACCCTTGTGGGCGACCACGGTGACGTTGCTGCTCGGCCAGACGTTGGTGGTTCCGTCCGACGTCGCCGGGCCACCGGCGGACTTGGCCACCCCTCGCACGCCCGACGAGGAAGACGGAGATGGGGACGGCGGTGTAGACGTGCCGCAGGCCGACACAGCGGCAAGAGCCAGTACGACGGCAGCAAGTGGGACCAGCATGATCGCCGAACGTCTCACAAGGCCTCCATGGGCTTCTCCGACGGCTGCAACGGGGACGCGGCCCCGAACGCCTCGGTTCACGCGCGCCCGCCTTACTCCGCCCAACGCACCGCGCGTAACCTGCGCTGGCTGCGGCTCCAAGTTACTACAGATACCGTTGGCCGCGTCAGGTTGACGGGGGGCAAGAGAAGTCCTCGCAGGTCCATCGTCACGCACCTCGGCCTTCGTTGCCCGCTGTCTTGGCCCAGAACGGCCCACAGATTGGCAGCACAAAGCCGAGCGATTGAGGCGCGTGAGCGCATGAATGACCTGCAAATGGCGGAGAGGGGGGGATTCGAACCCCCGAACCGAGAGGACCCGGTTAACGGTTTTCGAGACCGCCGCATTCAACCGCTCTGCCACCTCTCCGCGAGGCGGCGGCCGTCCTCAGGAGCAGGAGACCGCGGGAGCGTAGTCTAGCATGCGCCCGCGGCCCGGCTCACGCGCGCCGGGTGTGCGCCCGATGCTGGCCGGTGCGCACAGAGGCGCGCCGGTCACTCGGCGAGGCGGCGCTCCACCCACGCACGCACGTCCTCCGGCGAGAAGCCGTACCGGTCCTTGATGTCCTTCATCGGCAGGCCCAGGGCCTCGGCGGGCACGCCCCACTCGGCGGAGAACTCCTCCAGAGGGATGCCCGTCATCGCGGCTATGTCGGCGAAGGACATCCAGCCCTTGATCGCCGAGTCGCTGCCGCCCCCGGCGTGGCCCTCGCCCTGGCCCAGACCCTCGCCCGCACCGGAGTGGCCGGCTCCGCGGGCCTCGGCCCGGCCCTCCATCTGCCAGTCGAACGCGCCGCTGAGCGTGGTGGCTCCGACGATACCGACCATGAGCGCCACCACGACGCCGGTGGCGGCGAGCGAGGAGGCGCGGGCGCCGCCGGGCGCCGTCACCTTCAGGGCGCCGGGCACGGGGCAGCTGTTGACGCACTCGTTGCAGGAGATGCACTCGGAGCTCGTGACCACGTCGGCGGTCGCCACCTCGACGTTCATCATGCAGGCCTTGTCGCAGCGGCCGCAGTCGATGCACGCGTCCGCGTCCCGGCGGATGTTCAGGAAGCTCACCCTCGACAGGAGCCCGAGCAGGGCGCCGGCGGGGCAGAGGTACTTGCAGAGGAAGCGCTCGTACACCAGCGAGCCCGCGAGGGAGGCGACGAGCACGGCGAGGCCGATGCCGTACGTGGCGAGCAGGTCGGGCGCGGTGAGGTGTGCCCAGGCCACCCACGGGTCGTAGGGGCGCAGCACGAGCTCGGCGGCCTGCCAGGTCCAGAGGGCGAAGAAGACGAGGACCGCGTACTTGAGGTAGCGGGCCACGCGGTCGACGGCGTGCGGGACCGTGAGGCGCCGCCGCATGAGCCTGCGGCCGGCGGCGCCGAACAGCCCTTGCAGCGTGCCCAGCGGGCACAGGGTGCCACAGAAGGAGCGCCGGTAGGCGACGGCCATCGCGAGCATGCCGACGAGCAGGATCACCGAGCTGGCCGCCGTGTGCCGCAGCAAGCCGTCGCCGGCGAGCAGCGAGTACAGGGTCTCGAGGCCGCCGAAGGGGCAGAGGAAGTCGACTCCGGCCCAGCGTCCGTCGCCGCGCGCCTTCTGGTGTGAGTAGACGATCGCCGTCATGCCGGCCAGGACCACGCCCAGCACGATCCAGCGCGCCCAGCGTGACCTCGTGCGGGACGCCTGGTCCGCTCGCCTCTCCGTCATCCGGTCCCTCCCGTGTCTCTCGCCGTCGGCATGCCGCCGTGCCGCCGTCGCCGGGCGGCCGCGAACGAGTCTACGGGCGACTTGTGAAGAGGCGTTGAAGCGGTTCTGGGGAGGTTGTGAAGGAGGGAGTGGCGGAGAGGGAGGGATTCGAACCCTCGAGGCAGGTCATCCCCGCCCACGCGATTTCCAGTCGCGCTCCTTAAGCCAGCTCGGACACCTCTCCACGCGTCGCAGGGCGCGCCCGGCGAGCGGACGAACAGTATACGACAGGGCCGTCGGACGGGGTACCGGCGCGGCGGCCGGCTCTGCCCGCGCCGGCCGGTCCGCCGGGGCACGCCGGGACGACCGGCTCGCCGGCTCAGGCCGAGGCGGCCAACCCGGCGAGGAGCAGGGCCTCGGCGACGGTGCACCGCTCGAGCTCGCCGAGGTCGACGCTCTCGTCGGGCGCGTGGATCTTGCACTGCGGCTCTTCCGTGCCCCAGAGGATCATCTCGGCGTGGGGGAGGGCGGCCTGGAACGCCGCGACCAGGGGGATCGAGCCGCCTTCGCCGTAGCGCACCACTTCCTTGCCGTAGGCGGCGGCCATGGCCCTGGTCGCCGCCGCGAAGGCCGGCCCGTCGGTCCTGGCGACGAAGCCCTCGCCGACGCCGCCGGCCGTCACCCTCACCCTGACGTTCCAGGGGGCGACCGCCTCGAGGTGCGCCCTGACGGCCGCCTGCGCGCTCGCGGGCCGTTGACCCGGCGCGAGGCGCACGCTGACGCGCGCCCGGGCTCTGGGGACGAGCGCGTTGGCGGCCCCGTCCACCCGGGGGGCGTCGATGCCGATCACGTTGATCGACGGCTTGCCGTAGAGACGGTCGGCGATGGTGCCGCCGCCGATGAGGCTCACGCCGTCGAGCACGCCGGCATCGGCGCGGTACGCGGCCTCGTCGTAGGCGGCGCCTTCGTAGGCGATCGTCGAGAGGCCCTCGACGGCCACGTCGCCCTTTTCGTCGTGCAGCGTGGCGATCATGCGGCTCAGCGCCACGAGCGCGTCGGGCGCCGGGCCGCCGAACATGCCGCTGTGCACGGCGCCCTGCAGGGTCTCGACCTCCACGTCGCAGGCGGCCAGGCCGCGGAGCGACGTCGTGAGCGTGGGCACGCCGAGCGCGTAATTGCCGAGGTCGGCGACGACCACGACGTCGGCCCGGAGGAGCTCGGCGTTGGCCCTGACGAACTCCTCGATGCCGCCGCCGTCGGCCTCCTCCTGGCCCTCGACGAGGACCTTGACGCCCACCGGGCAGTCGTCCCCGAGGGCGAGGAGCGCGCCCGCGTGCATCACGATGCCGCTCTTGTCGTCGGCGGCGCCGCGGCCGTAAAGCCGGCCGCCGCGCTCGACCGGCTCGAACGGCGGGCTCGTCCAGGCGTCCTCGGGGCCGGCGGGCTGCACGTCGTAGTGCGCGTAGAGCAGGACGGTCGGGGCGCCCGGCTGCGCCGGGCGCTCGCCGTACACCGCCTGCGGCGCGCGCGGCACGTCCAGCATGCGCACGTTCGGCAGGCCGGCCTCGGCGAAGAGCCGTGCGACCGCCGCGCCCGTCTGCTCGACCGGCGCCGCGGGGAAGCCCGGGAACGAGACCGACGGCAGGCGCACGAGCTTCTCGAGCTCCTCGGTCAGGCGGGGCATCAGGCCCCGGATCGTCTGCTGCAGGTCCGCGGGCATGGTCGTCTCCTTGTCGTCAGTACGTCGGACGGTCGTGGGGTCGCCCGCCGCGGCCGCCGCGTCCGCGGCGCGAGATCGCCGTCTGGATGCCGAGCGTGGCCGTGCCGGCGAGCAGGAGCATGGCGAGGTTGACGCCGAGCACAGTGACGGCGCCGAGCGCCCCGCTCCATTCGCCGAGCCCGGCGGCAACGCCGACGTAGGCGACCGCCGGGATCGTGGTGACCGAGATGGCGACCCCGACGGCGAAGCTCGCGCGGGTCTCGAAGCTCAGCATGGCGGCGACGCCGGCGGCGAGGGCGACGCCCGCGGTGGCGACGGACACGTGGGCGAGGCTGTAGGCCACGCCGGTCTGGATGTCGGTGTCCGCGTCGACCACGCCGAAGGTACGCAGCGCCAGGGTGACCAGCCACGCGGCGACGACGGCGGTCAGCAGGCCGGGCAGGAGCGTGCCGAGCGCCCGGCCAAGCAGGAGCGGCCGCCGGCCCACGAGGGCGACGGCGGCGGCCGTGAGCGGCAGCAGGTCCGGGCTCACCGCCATCGCGCCCACGATCAGGATGGCGCTGTGCTCGAGCACGCCGAACGCCGCGATGACGCCGGCGACCGCCATGTAGGCGAGGTAGCTGGGACGGAGGCCGACGTTGTCGACCGCCTCGTCGGCGACCTCGCTCCAGACCAGCGTGTCGTGCTGGCTCTCCGTCTCCAGGGCGTAGCCCTCGTCCGTCATCGGCCGGACGACCTGGACGCGCGAGATGGAGAGGTCGGTGGCCCGCACGCCGAGCGCGGTGAGGTCGGCCACGGAGGCGTCGGCGACCTCGTCGTCGAGCTCCGCCGTGATCAGCGCCGCGCCGCTGTCGGCGGTCACACCGGAGAGGACGATGTGGCGCGCGCCGTCTCTGGCGCGGAGCGCGCGCGACACGTCGTCGACCTGCTCGGGCGGGACGTAGGCGCGGAGGTGGAACACGGCCTAGCGTCGCGCCTGGAAGAACTGTCGCAGGAGGGCGACGGACTCGTCGGCCAGCACGCCGCTGGTGATGTCCAGGCAGTGGTTGAGGCGGTCGTCCTGGCAGACGTTGTAGAGCGTGCCGGCGGCGCCGGCCTTCTCGTCCGTGGCGCCGTACACGAGCCGGGGGATGCGCGCCTGGACGACGGCGCCGGCGCACATCGGGCACGGCTCCAGGGTCACGTAGAGCACGGTGTTGAGCAGCCGCCAGCTGTCCATGTGCGCGGCGGCCTGCTCGATCGCGAGCATCTCCGCGTGCGCCACAGGGCTCCGCCGGAGCTCGCGCTCGTTGCCCGCGGCGGCGATCACCTCGCCGTCGAGCACGATGACGGCTCCGATGGGCACGTCGCCGTGCCGCGGGGCGCGCTCCGCCTCGCGCAGCGCCAGGCGCATGTAGTAGTCGTCCCGTGAGAAGTGCACGTCGCCCATGCGCCAATCATCCCCGAATACGATGGGTCTGAGAACCCGGGGCGCCGTCGTCGTGCGGCGCTTCGGGGCCTGCTCCCTTGCCGCGCCGGGTCTCTGACGGGGCCCACGGCGGGTATAGTGAGGCCGTACAGGCACTGACTCCCACAGAGGTGAACCCGCTCGATGAACACCCTCACTCTCTACATCCTCTGCTTCGCCGTCCCGCTCATCCTCGGGCTCGCGGTGCAAGGCTGGCTCCGCAACACGTTCGCCAAGAACAGCCGCGTGCCGGTGGCCAGCGGCATGACCGGAGCCGACGTCGCCCGCCGGATCCTCGACAGCAACGGGCTGCAGAGCGTCCCGGTGCAGCCGTCGAAGGCCGGCCCGCTGAGCGACCACTACGACCCGCGCACGCGCGGCGTCTTCCTCTCCGAGGCCGTGTACGCCGGACGATCGGTTGCGGCCACGGCAGTCGCCGCCCACGAGGTCGGGCACGCCATCCAGCACGCCACCGCGTACGCGCCGATGCGGCTCCGCTCCGCCATCTGGCCGGTCGCGGCGTTCGGCTCGCAGGCGTGGTTCTTCATCCTCATCGCGGGCGTCATCTTCGGGGCGTTCGGGCTCGTCCAGCTGGCGCTGATCGTGTTCGCGCTGGTGATCGCCTTCCAGATCGTGACGCTGCCGGTGGAGTTCAACGCCTCGCGGCGAGCGCTGGCGCAGGTCAGAGACCTTCGCCTGGTGAGCGACACCGAGGCCGTCGGCGCCCGGCAGACCCTGACGGCCGCCGCCATGACCTACGTCGCCGGCGCGCTGGCGTCGATCGCCCAGCTGCTCTACTTCCTGGCGATCTTCGGGCGGAACTAAGCCGGCGGGACCCCGCGAGGGTGGTGCCGGCGGGGCCCGCGTCCCGCCGGCGCCGGCACTAGGGACTGGCGACGAACCCCGGCGTGAACTGGGCGACGACCACCGGTCATCGCCCCACGCACACCACGGTCACCTTCTTACGCGGC
>JBLMXT010000013.1:0-4689 GCA_050257915.1 Deltaproteobacteria bacterium | reverse complement strand
CCAAGTCGTACTTCGTGCGCCTCGGCCTGCCGATGATCGGCGCGGCGCTGGTGGAGGCCGGGCACGACGTGCGCATCTTCAACCCGCAGCTGGCGCCGATCGACTGGGCCGACGTGTACTCGGCTGACGTCGTCGGCCTCAGCAGCACCACCTCCACCGTGCCGGAGGCCTATCGCATCGCCGACGACCTGCGCGGCCGCGGCATCCCCGTCATCATCGGCGGCTCGCACGTGACCTTCATGGCCGACGAGGCTCTGGAGCACGCCGACTACGTGGCGCGCGGCGAGGCGGGCGAGACGATCATGGTGGAGCTCGCGGAGCACCTCGCGGGCGACCGCGAGCTCGGCTCCATCACGGGCATCTCGTACATCGGCGAGGACGGCCAGGCCGTGCACGCGCCACTGCACGACCGCTGTCCCGACCTCGACCTGCTCCCCTTCCCCGACCTCACCCTGGTCGACGGGTGGGAGCGCATCTCCAACACGCCCATCATGACCAGCTGGGGCTGCCCGTTCGACTGCACCTTCTGCTCCGTCACGGCGATGTTCGGCAAGAAGTACCGCTTCCGCAGCGCCGAGAGCGTCGTGGCGGAGATCAAGCAGAAGAACCCCGAGCGCATCTTCTTCTACGACGACAACATGGCCGCCAACCGCAAGCGACTCAAGCGCTTGCTGCAGCTGATGATCGACGAGGGCGTCACCGTGCCGTGGGGCGCCCAGGTGCGCACGGACGTCGTGCGCGACCCGGAGCTGATGGAGCTCATGCGGGCCTCGCAGTGCGACTTCGTCGCTCTCGGCCTCGAGTCCGTCAACCAGGCGACATTGGACGGGTTCGAGAAGTCGCAGACGGTGGGCGACATCGAGCACGCCATCCGGGTGCTCCACGACTACGGTATCCGCGCCCACGGCATGTTCGTGCTGGGCGCCGACCACGACACGCCGGACGCCATGCGCGAGACCGTCAAGTTCGCGCAGAAGAACAAGATCGACACGGTGATGCTCAACATCCTCACGCCGCTGCCCGGCACCCAGCAGTTCGAGGAGCTGGACCGCGAGGGCCGCATCCTCGAGCGGGACTGGTCGTTCTACGACGCCCAGCACGTGGTGTTCCAGCCTAAGCAGATGACGGCCCTGCACCTGCTGCAGGAGACCATCAAGGCCAACAAGCGCTTCTACGCCACGTGGCGCCCGGTCTGGGCGTTCCACCGGTGGTTGTGGACGAGCAAGAAGCAGGCGGCCCGGAAGCAGGCGATCTGGGACCGCATGCTCGAGTACGGCTGGCTCTGGTACTACTCGCGCACCTGGTGGACCGCGGCGAAGAACCGCGCTCAGCGGCGGCGGCTTCGCGAGCTCAGCCGGCAGCCGCAACAGCCGCCTCGGCAGCAGCCGCGCCCGGCCGCGGCCGCAGGGGTCGTCGAGCCCGAGAAGCAGCGGGTCTGACGCCCGCTGGCCTCGGGGCCGGCTCGATGCGGGTCACTCCTTCGCACCGGGCAGCGCGCGTGCCCGGCGCCGCGGCGTCTGGGGGGATGTGCGCTTCGGACCGGCGCCTCCCGGCGTACGCGTGACGGTACCGGTGCACATGCGGACGTACGCGCGAAGGTGCCAGTCTCCGAGAGAGACACCCCGTGGGCTGCCTCCCGCAGGGGACCCATGCGCTGTCGCGTGAGCCCGGGCGTGCCTCCGGCGCGCCCGGGGAACAGTCCGGGTGCACGGCGCGCCGCCGGGAGCGGCGCGCGCCACCACGGACTACAGGAAGGTCACATGGCCACCGCCACCTTCGCCGCCGGCTGCTTCTGGGGTGTGGAACAGCGCTTCGCCGCGCTGCAGGGCGTCACCAGCACCGAGGTCGGCTACACCGGCGGCACCACGGAGAACCCCACCTACGAGGACGTCTGCTCGCACAAGACCGGCCACGCCGAGGCGGTCCGCCTCGAGTTCGATCCGGACGTGATCAGCTACCAGGAGCTCCTCGCCCACTTCTTCAGCACGCACGACCCAACGCAGTGGAACCGGCAGGGCCCGGACGTCGGCGATCAGTACCGTTCCGCCGTCTTCTTCCACGACCGAGAGCAGGAGAAGGCCGCGCTCGCCGCGATCGAGCAGCTCACCGAGAGCCGCGTGTTCACCAGGCCGGTGGTGACGCAGGTCGTTCCGGCCGCCAGGTGGTGGCGCGCGGAGGAGTACCACCAGAAGTACTTCGAGAAGCACGCCGGCTTCAGCTGCCGCGTCTGACCCGGCGGCGGCCGGGGCGCTGCGGCTACCCGGTCAGATGCTCGACGAGGATCTTGACGCCGATGCCGATGAGGATGAGGCCGCCGACGATCTCCATGCGCCGCCCGAGCAGCGCGCCGAATCGGGTGCCGAGCTCGAGGCCGACCATGGTCAGCGCGCCGGCGACGACGCCGATCACCAGCGCCGGCCACCAGATGCTGACGCCGAGCACCGCCAGCGAGAGGCCTACGGCGAGCGCGTCGATGCTCGTGGCGACGGAGAGCATGACGAGCCTCCAGCCCTTGGTCGGGTCGCAGCGGTCCGCCTCTTCGTCCTCGTGCTTGAGCGCCTCGTAGACCATCTTGCCGCCGATGAACGCGAGCAGGCCGAACGCGATCCAGTGATCGACCGGCGCGATGTAGTCGACCAGGGTCAGGCCGGCCAGCCAGCCGAGGATCGGCATGAACGCCTGGAACAGGCCGAAGTGCCAGGCGAGGCGGAAGGTCTGGCGCTTGGTGACGTTGCAGAGCTGGAGACCGGCGCCGATGGCCACGGCGAAGGCGTCCATGGCGAGGCCGAGGGCGATGCCGAGGAGTGTGAGCGTGGACACGGGGCCCGCCGGCTCAGAAGGTCGGCGCCGGCGATGCCGGCGCGGAGGTCGACGCCGACGGGCTCGGCGAAGGGGACGGCGATGGCGTGGGCTCAGGCTTGGGCATGCGGTACCGCTTCAGCAGGCCGATGGTCCTGTCCGAGAGGATGCTCTGGAACTTGAGGCGGCCGGGCTCGACCAGGTGGAAGATGTCGAAGAAGTCGCGGTCGGCGAAGCGCGCCTGGGCGTTGAAGTGGAGCCACGGGATGTCCCAGGCGCGCGCGAGCCGCGCGCAGCCGGCGTGATAGCGGGACACAGGCGCGTCGAACGCCGAGCCGATGACGGGGAGGTCGCGCGGCAGGTCGACCAGCGCGACCCGGAGGTGGCGCCGCTTGCAGGCACGGATGATCTTCTCGAGCATACCGAGCTCGGCACGGTAGTTGGCGCGGAACTCGGGGTAGCGGCGCGACAGCCAGTAGGACACGTAGTAGCGCTTCTGCGCCCGGGTCTGGATGCGGTCCTTGGAGTAGACGTGCTGTCCCCAGTACGGCAGCTGGCGAGGACTGGGCAGGGTGATGCTCGCCGATCCCACCGGGAGGCAGAAGCGGCCGAGGTTCACGCCGATGTAGACGATGGTCGGAACGCCGCTGGGCAGGAGCTTGACGAAGGCGAGGTCCTGGGCGTAGGAGCGGTGCTTGGAGCCCAGGTTGTAGGCGTCGACGACGTAGCCGCTGCGACCCGTGATCTGGCGCTCCCAGTGGTCGTCGAGCACGGTGCTCTCGCGCGCCGACGAGCCGCCGAGGAGCACCACCAGCGGAGTCGTGGGGGGCGTGGCGCGCAGGTTGGCGACGACCTGGACGCAGTGCTGCCAGTCCTTGCCGTAGTCGGTGCCGCGCGCCTCCTCGCCGACGGGGGGGATCAGCGCCGGCGCGAAGCTCGGCGCCGGAGCGGGAGCCGCGCCGAGGAGCGCCGTCATGGGCGCGCCGGAGGCGCCGTCGCCGGCGCGGGCCGGCGCCGCGACCAGGGTGAGCGCCGCCAGCCCGGCGGCCAAAAGCAGGATCAGCGTCAGCCTGGCCGCCACGCGCACCGGGCGGCGGCCGAAGGCCTTACGAGCCGCCGCCATCGTAGCCATACTGCGCGAGCAGCTTCGCCGTCTTCGCGCTCAGGAGGTCCTGCCACACGGCGCGGCCCGGTTCGACCAGGTGCCAGAGGTCGTAGAAGTCCCCGTTCGTCAGCCCCGCCGTCTTCACGAAGCTCACCCACGGGATCCTGTACTGCGCCGCGAGCGTCCTGCACTTGTCGCGGAACCTGACCGTGGGCGCGCTCAGTGAGCTGCCGATGATGGCGGTGTTCCTCGGCAGCTCGAACAGCACGGGCTTGTAGCCGCGCGCCAGGCAGACCTTGACGAGCGTCTGCAACACGGCGGCGCTGGTCGCGAAGTTGCGTGTGAAGACCGGGTACCGATTGATGCGCCAGGCCCGCACCAGGTCCCTCTTGTTCGCGGTGGAGAGGATGCCCGTGGTGATGCTGTAGCGGTGCGGCTGCTGCAGCGACGGGGACGAGGTGGGGGCCGGCGAGGGCAGCGTGATGGACGCCGCCTGCTGCGTCGAGGTGAACGAGCCCAGGTTGACGCCTATGTAAACGATGGCTTGGGCGCCCCTCGGCAACGCCTTCACGACCGCCACGTTCTGCGCCATCGTCCGGTTGCCCGACGCCATGTTCCAGGCGAGCGTCTCGGGACCGCCCCTGGCGACGATCTGCTCGCGCCAGCTCTCGTCGCTGATCGTCGACTCCCGGGCGGCCGAGCCGCCGAGCAGGACGACCACGGGCTTGCCGGGTGGGTCGGCCTGCATCCAGGCGAGCGCGGCGAGGACGCGCCTCCAGTCGGCG
>JBLMXT010000012.1:0-2663 GCA_050257915.1 Deltaproteobacteria bacterium | reverse complement strand
CGCGGCAGGTGCACGGCCGTGACCGCGTCGGCCCGGCCGGGCAGGCCCTCGCGCACCAGCAGCTCCGCCGGCAACGGGTCGGGCAGGCGGCGCATGACCGGGGCGACGGCGTGCACCAGCGCGCGCAGCAGCTTCGCCGACACCTGCTCGCCGGCGGGGTACACCGGCACCACGCCCTCGGTGTGCACGCCCTCTCCGACCTCCTCGTCGAGGATCTCGTGGCCCTTGACCACGAACGACTGGCGCCCGCCCTGCGGCCGGAAGGTCCCGCGCAGGCTCAGGCGCATGCCCTCCTTCAGGATCCTCGTCAGGTACTTCTGGTTGAACCACACCGCGTCCACGGCGCCGGTGTCGTCGCGCAGCAGGACCCTGACGATGTCGACCCGCCGCCGCGCCGTGCGCTCGGCGCGCACGCGCACGACCTCGCCGCGGACGGTCGCCTCCTCCCCGACCCTGAGGTCGCGGATGGCCTTGCGGTCGCGGAAGTCCTCGTAGCGCCGCGGGAAGTGGCCGAGGAGGTCGCCGACGGTGTGCAGGCCGAACCCGGCGAGACGGCGCGCCACGGCCGGCGTGACCTGGTCGAGGCCCGCCAGCGGGCGCGAGAGGCTGGCGGGGTCGAAGGAGAGGCGGGTGAGCGGCGGCCGTTCGTCGTACCGACCGCCGCCGAAGCGGAGCGGAAGTGGCTGCCCGGTCACTCCACGATCATGGCGAACGCGGCCGTGCCCGGCCCGATGTGCGTACCCACGACGGCTCCGACGTGGCCCAGGAAGGTGAAGTGCGCGTTCGGCCGCACGCGTTCGATCATCTCGCGGATGAGCGGCGGCTCTTCGTCGTTGACCGCGTTGATGAGGCAGAAGTAGAGCTCGTCCTCCGGCCGGCTGTGCTCCCCGACGAAGCGCTCCATGGCCGCCAGCGCCTTCTTCTGCCCGCGGACCTTGGCGTAGCCGGTGAGCGTGCCGTCGACGGCGGTGATGAGGGGCTTGATGTCGAACACGCCGCCGACCAGAGAGGCGGCGCGGCCGATGCGGCCGCCGCGACGCAGGTACTCGAGGGTCGCGGCGTGGACGAGCAGCTGCGAGTGGTCGCGGAAGTGGCGCACGTAGGCGTGCGCGTCGTCCAGCGTGCAGCCGGACGCCAGGCGGACGCGCAGGCGCTCGGCGCACATCGAGAGCGCGGTCGTGACCGTGCGCAGGTCGTAGACGTACACGTGGTCGACCTCCTCGGCCGCCTGCTCCGCCGCCCGCACGGTGCCGCTCATCTCGCCGGAGAGGTGCAGGGAGAACACGTGCTCGTACTGCCGCCGCGCCTCTTCGTACACGGCGACGAACTCGCCGGCCGTGGGCTGCGAGGTGGTGGGAAGCACGTCCGCCTGCTCGAGCCTGGCGAAGAACTCCCGCGAGGTCATGTCCACGCCGTCGCGGTACATCTGGTCGCCGAAGTGCACCTTGAGCGGCACCATGAACAGCCCCGGGCGATCGAGGAAGCCGTCGGGCGCGTCGCAGGTGGAATCGAGGACGATGGCCGTGTTGTCGAGCGTGAGAAGGTCCGTCATTGTCGAGCCTCCCGGGGCGCGTTCAACGTTGATCTGCCTGCGGCGGTCACTGTCGGGCTCGCTTCGGAGCGCCCGACGATGACTGGCCTGCGGCGGTCATTCGGCGCTCGCCAGGATCGGGTAGAGCGGCTGCCCGCCTACGTGGAAACTGACCTCGGCGTCCGGGGCGACCCGGGCGGCGACCTCCTCGAGCCGCTCCCGCGTGGTGCCCGACCCGTTGAGCGCCGTGAGCACGGTGACGTACTCGGCGCCGCCGCTCGCGAACTCCTCGAGCACGCCGCCGAAGGCGCTCTCGACGTCGTCGGTGGCCGCCACCAGCGTGCCGTCGACGATGCCCATGGCCTGGCCCTTCTTGACCTGGAGACCATCGAGCTCGGAATCGCGGACCGCGTGCGTGACCTCGGCGTAGCGCACGTCGACGATCGCGTCCTGCATCAGGCGCGCGTTGCCCACGGCGTCCTGGGCCGGGTCGTACGCGACCATGGCGGCGAGGCCGCTGGGAATGGACCGGGACGGCACCACGGCGATGTGCAGGGAGCTCATGCCGGCCGCCTGCTCCGCCGTGAGGATCACGTTGCCGTTGTTCGGCAGGATGACGACCTCCTGGACGCCCAGCGCCTCGACCGCCTCGAGCAGCTGGGCGGCGCTCGGGTTCATGGACTGCCCGCCGTCGACGATGGCGTGGCAGCCGAGCTCGCGGAAGAGCTGCTGGTTGCCGGCGCCGGCCACGACGGCGACGACGACGGCGCCGCCCTCGCCGATCTCCGGCGCCGGGGCGGACAGCCGCTCGTCGCGTGCGCGCGTCTGCGCGTGCATGTCGTTGATCTCGACGTCCCCGATGGTGCCGTGCTTGAGCGCTTCGCTGAGCACGGCGCCGGGGTCGTTGACGTGGACGTGCACCTTCACGTTGCGCTCGTCGCCCACCACCAGCGCGCTGTCGCCGAGCGGCAGGAGGAACGCCTCGAACGCCTCGCGGTCGATGCTCTCGCCGCTGATGAGGAAGCTCGTGCAGTAGCGGAACGCGGAGAGCTCGCTCGGCTCCTCGACGGTGACGGCGTGCGGCCGTCCGGGCCGGACCGCTCCGATGAACGCATCGCCGGCCGCCCGCGCC
>JBLMXT010000011.1:0-3076 GCA_050257915.1 Deltaproteobacteria bacterium | reverse complement strand
TCTGGACCCAAGCCCGCTATCCCGAAGGTGATGTGATGGCCCTCCTCGACTCGCTGCGGACCCTCCTCGCGCTCCAGCCGTGGCAGGAGCGGTCCATCGACACGTTCGACACCACGACGCCGCTCGCCACGCAGCTCGCCGCGCTGCACGGCCAGCCGCGGCCGTGGCGGCTGCCCAGCATCACCGAGGCGCTCGGCGTCCCGGCCATCCAGCGGGCGGTGACCCTCATCGCCAACACCACCGGCAGCCTCGCCCTCGTCGGCTACCGCTACGGCGCGAAGGAGGAGACGCCGCGGCTCGTCGTCCGGCCCGACCCGTACAGCACGCCGCGCGACTTCTACCGCGACGCCGCCTACTGCCTCGCCACCCGCGGCGAGACGATCTTCTGGATCGCGTCGCGCGACAGCGACGGCCTCGCTGCCTCGCTGATCGTCGTGCCGCCGGCCGAGCTCAAGGTCGAGGAGAACGTCAACAACCGGATGTTCCCGACGTACACCTGGGGAAAGATCGTCAGCACCCGTTACTCAACGGCGAACCCCGAAGGCCAGTTCGTCCACGTCACCTACCTGCGCGAGCCGATGGCGCTCCGCGGCTCGGGGCCGCTCCAGCTCGCCGGGGCCGCCGCCTCGGTGAGCGTGGAAAGCCAGGAATGGGCCGCCAACTTCTACGCCGCGGGCGGCTTCCCGTCGATCGAGCTGCACTCCGAGCTCGATATGGAGGCCGAGGAGTCCGAGGCCCTCAAGCTCCAGTGGATCAGCACCCCGTCGAACATGCCGAAGGTCACGACCGGGCCGATCACGACGAAGGAGATCGGGGCCAACCCGCAGGGCGCCCAGATGCTCGAGGCCCGCGAGTACCAGAACGGCGACGCGGCCCGCATGTTCGGCATCCCCGGCTCGCTGCTGGAGTACAGCAGCCCCGGCTCGTCGCTCACCTACCAGAACCTCGAGGGCGAGTACACGAAGTTCGTCCGCACCTGCCTCGCGCCCAACTACCTCGAGCCGATCGAGCAGGCGCTCACCGACCTGCTGCCGCGGCCGTGGGTCATCCGCTTCTCGGTCGAGGGCCTGCTGCGGGCCGACATCAAGACCCGCTATGACGTGTACAAGACCGGCATCGAGTCCGGCGTCCTGACCGTCGAGGCCGCCCAGGAGAAGGAAGGCATCATCCCCGGCGACGTCGAGAACGCGCCGGTGCCCGCGGCCCCGCCGCTGGCGATCCCGGCCCCGCTGGAGAAGCGCTCCGGCGAGGTCCGTTGCGAGGGGATGCGCCTCCTCCGTGGGCGGCTGACGTCGTGCAACAAGCTCCTCGCCGAGGCCGGGCCGTTCATCGGGACGTGCCCGCGCTGCGGCAGGGAGTACACGGCACCGGCCCCGGCCGTCGCCACCCGGACGCTCCTGCCGGTCCAGCGGCCGGTCGCCCGGAGGAAGGCTGACGAGCCGGCCGTAGTCGAGCGCGAGGACGACCGGATCGACAGGCTTGCCAGCATCGTCGGTGTCATGGCTGGCGCGGTGACGCAACTCGCCACGCGGGAGCAGCCTGCGCCGGCTCCGACGCAGGTGACGATCGCCGAGGGCGCGGTCCAGGTCCACAACGCCCCGCCGGTCGTCAACGTCTCGACGCCGATCGAGTCCGGGGCCGTCCAGGTTCACATGGCCGAGCAGCACCCGCCGGACGTCAACGTGACGATCGAGCGGGGCGCCGTCGAGACGACCGTCAACACACCGGAGATGCGGATGATCCATGCCGACACGATGACGATGGACAGCACCGAGCTCGCCGGAGCGGTCGCGGCCGAGATGGAGAAGCTCGGCGCCAACGTCGAGGAGATGCTGAACCGTCCGGTGGAGCGGATGGTGGAGCGCGACCCGGACGGGCGCCCGGTCAGGGTCGTGGAGCGCAAGCTCAAGGTGGTGTCGTGACCGTCCCGATCCTCCGGCCGACCATTCGCTGGTACTGCCCGCGGGGCTGCGGCGTCGAGGCCGTCACCCACGAGGCGCGCCCGCACTCGCGGCTCCACCGCTGCGCGAAGACCTACGGACTTGAGACGCCCCTCCTGCCAGTCGGGACGAAGGGCAAGGT
Source organism: Deltaproteobacteria bacterium (assembly GCA_050257915.1). GTDB lineage: Bacteria > Actinomycetota > Thermoleophilia > UBA2241 > UBA2241 > CAIXSE01. The sequence goes on along the minus strand of JBLMXT010000011.1, from coordinate 994 downwards.
GGAGGTGAAGGAGCGGGAAGACTACATCGGCACCGAGATGGTGCAACTGGACCCCGAGCGCGGTCGGCCCGTCCAGTCCCTCATCACGACCCGCGATGAAGGGCAGGACGTGGTGATGTTCATGCCCGCTGCCACCCTCAACGGCACCGCCAACAGCTAGGAGATACCGACATGGCCTGGAGCGAGTCCAAGATTTTCGTGTCGACGATCGAGGACATCCTCGAGAACACGACCGCGATCGACCTCAACTCGTCGACGTTCAACGTCGCCCTGTTCGACAACTCAATCACCCCGAGTCAGACCGTCGTCTCGGCCGAGACGGCCTACAACGCCGCGGCAGGCGTCTGGGACAGCGGCGAGGTCTACGACGGCGCCGAGTGGGCGCAGGGCGGCCAGGCGCTCGACAGTGTGACGTTCGCCCCGACCTCCAACGTCCTGAAGTTCGACGCGGACAACGAGGTCAGCGCCGGCACGTCGGCCACGCTCGTCAACGTGTACGGCGTCCTCATCTACAACACCGACATCAACACCCCGGTCGACTCGCAGGGCCTCTGCTACCTGTACGCCGGGGGCGTGAACAGCGTCACGGACGGCACCCTGACCGTGATCTTCCACACGAACGGGATCATGACCTTCACGCTCTGACCGACTGAACAGCCCGGAAGGGGCGCCATATGGCCGACAACGTCACCATCACCGCCGGCAGCGGCACGATCGTCGCCACCGACGAGCGCTCGATCGCCTCGACGAGCGTCCACGTCCAGCGCGTCGTGCCGCTCGGCGGCTCCTCCATCGCCAACGCCCACGTCACGGTCACGAACTCCGCGACCACGATCAAGGCGGCGACCGAGACGCAGCACTGCGTGATCATCGTCAACTACCAGACGGTGCCGATCTACGTCGGCGGCGCCACCGTCACCACGTCCACCGGGTTCCGCCTCGACCCCGGCGCGTCCCTCTCGCTGCACACGACGGCCGAGGTGCAGGGCATCAC
>JBLMXT010000010.1:0-3807 GCA_050257915.1 Deltaproteobacteria bacterium | reverse complement strand
GCCGACGGCGCGCTTGATGGCGGCGAAGTCAAGGGCCCCGGGATGCGTCAGCGTGCCGTCGAAGTCGAAGAGGACGGCACGCAGCCGGAATGGCCGCGCGGCGCTCACGCCGGCGCGGCCGTTCTCGCGGTCACTTGGCGAAGGCCTTGATGCAGACATTCATGTCCGGGCGCACGCGGGTGACGTCGGTCCAGCTGTAGCCGTTGCGGCTGGTGAAGCTCTGGCCCCGCTGGGCCGAAGCCAGCGGCGCCCAGCCGTTGATGCGCCGCTCGGTGGCCATCGGGTAGGTCTCGTTCGGAGAGACGAGCTTGACGGCGACGACGAACGGTCGCCGCGCGTACACGCGCAGCTTGGTGGCGAAGGGAACAGTCACGTAGCCCGGGAGGTCGGCGGTCCCCGAGGCCCGGAGGCTCAGGCTCGAGAAGCTCCTCCCGGCCCACACCTCGTATCTCGTCGACGACGACAGTGTGTAAAAGCCGGCGGCCGCGATGAACTGCGTCGCCGCGGCGGTGAAGCGGTTGGCCCCCCACACGCGCGAGATGCCGTAGCCCCAGTGTGAGTTCACGCCGAGCTTGTCGTACTGGTAGATGCGGGAGTAGTTGGACACGTCCTGGACGTCGCTGTAGGAGGTACACCCGCCCCAGGTGCCGGTGCCGCGATCGAGGGCGAACGAGCCGTCGTGGTAGGAGACCCAGAAGTACCCGTCCTCGCCCCAGCCGTCTCCCCACGTGTTGCGCACGAGAAAGGCGCCGTCCCCGGGCGGCGTCCCGTCGTCGCCCTGGAAGCGATCCCGGGGGTAGGCGTCGTCCCACCCGACGATGGTCACGCCGTGGTTCTCGTACTCCTCCTGGGGGGAGTAGTAGGTCGCGTGGAGGCCGGCGGCGTCCGTGAGCTCGCTGTACGGGCTCAGGTCGGGGTCGAAGTGCATCCCGGCGCTCAGGGCCCCGTTCTCCAGCACCAGGCGCTTGAGGAGGTCGTTGTCCGCGGGGTCCGAGCGGCCGGGGACCATGACCACGCCCTGGACGTGCTTGCGCGTCCCGTTGGCGCCGGCTCTGTGATCGTAGGGATCGGCACGCTCGTCGACGGGGCCGGCCCACCGCGCGAAGTACGCGACCGCCATGAAGTCCCAGCCACCCCAGTCGTAGCGCTGGTCCATCGTCGAGTAGTAGCCGCTGCGCCGGACGACGTTGTCCTCGCTGTAGTCAGGCTCCGGAGCGGTGGGCATCAGCTTGGACTCGAGCGCGGCGGTGTTGGCGAACGCCCAGCAGGTGTTCCAGGGCCCCTGGTCCTTGACCGCGGTGAGGCGGCCTTCGGTGCGCAGGTCGTACGAAGGCGGCGCGGCGCGGCGCGCGGCTCGGGCCTGCGCGGCCGCGCCCACGTGCACCTCCACCGGGCTGGGCAGGCGACCCAGGCCGATGCCGACCAGCGGGTCGTGCAGCGCCTCGACGAACGCCGGGTTGAGCGGCCCCTGCTCCGGCTTCGCCGTCGCCACGGCCGCCGCCGGCGCCGGCGCCGCGGCGAGTGCGGCCAGGGCCGCCAGCGCGATGGCGACGAGCGCGGGGACCAGGCGACGGGAGGTGGTCATGGGGCGCCTTTCTCGGCGTGGTTTGCGGGCGCTTCTGCTGTCGGCAACGCGCGGCCCAGTTCGAATCCTAGCCGCGTCGTCGCGTCACCGCACCCCCCGGCCGTCGCCGGGCGCCCCGGCGCCGGGCCGGGGCTGCCTCCGCGACCGCGGAGGCTCGTCCTCGCTCACGTTCGGGGCGGCCCCCGTCCGGGTAGGACGCATCCATCTGGTGACCATCTTGCCCGCCGCACGCGGCGGGCACGATCGCAGGGGGGACGATGGCGATCATCTCACTCACCGCCGAGGAGCTGCAGGGACGGCAGCTGCTGGACGAGACCGGCCGCGGCATCGGCGAGATCAGCGACCTCTACGTCGACGACGACGGCCGGCCCCACTGGCTGCTCGTGGACACGAGCTTCTTCCCGGGCTTCTTCAGCGTCATCCCGGTGACGGACGTGCTCGTCACCGACAAGGGCCTCGAGGTCCACTACTCCATGGAGAAGCTCACCGGCGCGCCCAACAACATGAAGGACAAGGACTACGCCAAGCACCGCGAGGGGCTCCTGTACGACTACTACCGCCTCGAGGCCCCCGAGGGCGTCGAGGACGCCACGCACCACGGCGAGGCGGACAAGGTCCTGCAGCCGCCGAGCGCGCTCTGCCGCTTCTCGACGCTCTCCTGCGAGAACAAGCCGGTCGACTTCAACGCCGAGTAGCCGGCGCGGTCTCGGAGCGGGAGTCGCGCGCACAAGAGGCGCGCCCCGCGGCTGCGCGGCTTCCGCGCCCCGGCCTGACCGCCGCCCGGCAGGCTAGTTGAGGCCGAAGCGGTGCATGTCCTGCTCGCCGGCGCCGAAGTAGTGCGCCGTCTCGTGCAGGACGGTGACGCGGATCTCCTCGCCCAGCTCGTCGTCGTCGGGCACCTCGCGCTCCAGGTTGCGCTGGAAGAGGTGGATGACGCCGATGTCCGGGCCGGGACCGAGCAGCGACTGGTCCGGCATCGCGATGCCGTGGAACAGGCCCAGCGTGCGCGGGTCGAGACCCTCGAGGACGAGGGCCTCGGACGGGCGGTCCTCGACGAAGACGGGGACGTTGCCGAGCCGCGCGAGGATCTCGTCCGGCAGTTCGTCGAGGGCGGCGGCGGCGAGACGCTCGAACTCGGCCCGCGGGAGACGCGGCGTCGGGCCGTCGTTGGCCTCGTCGAGGCGCAGCGTCGCCAGCCACTCCTTGACCATGCCCTTGGCGTCGCCTTTCTCCTCGCAGGCGATGCCGAGGAGGTGCCGCGCGTCGGCTTCGTCCATCGGGTCCAGTCGCGGGCCGGCGAGCAGCTCGCGCAGCAGGCGCGCGGCCTCGCCGGGCTCGCCGAAGTCGACGTAGATCTCCGCCGACCCCAGCCACGGCTCGGGGTCGTCGGGGTCGATCTTGCTCCAGCGGCGGTAGGCCTCCAGCGCGCGCTCGGGCTCGTCCTGCTCCCGCGCCAGCGATGCCTCGAGCTCGATCACCTCCGGCTGGTCCGCGGCGGTCTCGCGCGCCGAGCGCAGCGCCCGCTTCACGGCGCGCAGGTCACCGTCCTCGAGCGCCTCCCAGGCGTCGTCGAGCAGCCGTTCCAGATCCGGGTCCAGGGCGTGGTCGTCGGTCATGCCGCTACTGTACCCCGGCGGGCGTCCCCGGCACAGCTTGCCTCGGGTGTCCGGACAGGTGTCGCCCTCCTCGGCAACAAGGCCTTGAATCGTCACCCTTCCGTCATCAGAATCGTGGCAGGCCTGTCAGGGAGGTGAGTCGTGGCGTACACGTATCAGCCGAAGGACCCGCGGGGGAAGCTGCGTGAGGTGGCAGCCAAGTGGACGGCGTCGATGCGCGTGGCCGGGCACGCGCCAAACCGCGGTGTGGTGTTCGGTGACGAGCCCGCGCGGCGGGAGCCGCAGGCGAGGGGATGGCTGGTCGACGACCGCCGGCCCGGCGCCGCCGGCGACCGCTACCTCATCATGGAGGACGGCGACGTCTGGCACGCCCGCGCGGGTGAGGCGGGATCGCCCGCCCTGTCCGCCGCCGTGGCCGCGTGGCTCGAGGAGCCCAACGACGACCTGGTGATGCTCCTCGCCCGCTCGCTCGGCGACGCGCGGCTCGGCGGCAGCGGCTGGCTCGAGGCGGACGACGACGTCGAGTGCGTCGCCGATCGCCGGCGGGAGCGCCGCGGTCACGAAGGACCGGAGCGGCGCGACGGCTGAGCGGTAGGCACTGCCGGG
>JBLMXT010000009.1:0-4911 GCA_050257915.1 Deltaproteobacteria bacterium | reverse complement strand
GTTCCAGCCGGCCAACACCGGCCTCAGCGAGCTGCCCGGTCCCACCGGATTCGACGACCTCAGGATGCTTGCCGCCGGCCGCCTCGTGCTGGACAACTTCACGCACGTCAAGGCGTTCTGGATCAACGTGGGCCTCAAGCTCGCGCAGGTCTCGCTGGCGTTCGGCGTCAACGACCTCGACGGCACCGTGGTGGAGGAGAAGATCAGCCACGCGGCCGGCGTGGACACGGGCCAGGAGCTCAGCAAGGCCGAGCTGGTGCACGTGATCAAGGCGGCCGGCCGCGTCCCCGTGGAGCGCGACACGCTCTACAACATCGTGCGCCGGTATGATGGCGCGGCCTGATCCGGCCGCGAGCGCGGGGACGGGTGCGTCGCGTGACGCGGACGTCCGCGTCGGGCGCATCGAGTTCGTCAACTGCTTCCCGCTCTACCACCACTTCGAGCGTGAACTCGAGGCCAGGGGCGTCGGCGCTGCGATCGTCGAGGGCTATCCCGCGGCGCTCAACGACCTGCTCGTGGACGGGGCGATCGATGTGACCCTGTCCTCCTCGATCGCCTTCGCGCGCCACGCCGACGACCAGGTGCTGCTGCCGCAGGTCTCCATCAGTTCGTTCGGCGCCGTGGACTCCATCCAGCTCTTCGCCCGCACGCCCCTGGCGCGCATCCGCCGGGTCGCGCTCACGGAGAAGAGCGCGACCTCCATCTGCCTCCTCAAGGTGCTGTGCAGGGAGTGGGGCATCGAGCCCGAGTTCGCGCCCCGCCGCGGGCCGCTCTCCGAGGTGCTCGAGGACTTCGACGCGCTGCTGCTGATCGGCGACGAGGCGCTGCACCTGCTGCGCGTGGAGGCGTACCCGCACCACTTCGACCTCGGGGCGGAGTGGAGGAGCGTCACCGGTCTGCCGATGGTGTACGCCGTCTGCGCCGCGCGCCGGGACTTCGTGGATGGGCGTCCGGAGGCCGCCGCGGCCGTCGGCGACGCGCTGCTCGCCTCCCGCGACGCGTGTGCGGCGGCTCCCGCCATCACGGCCGCTGCGGCGGCGCAGACCTACGACTTCAGTCAGGCGTATCTCATGGACTACTTCGACAAGCTCAAGTTCGGCTTCACGGCCGAGTACCGCGCCGGCCTGCAGGAGTTCTACCGCCGCGCCGCCGCCATCGGCGAGCTCGGGCGCGTGCCCGACCTCGAGGCGTGCATGACGGGCGTGTGCTGAGGCGGCGGATGAGTTGCAGCAGTCTCATCTTCCGCCGGCCCATCCCGGACGACTGGGAGCGCGTCATGGCCGTCATGCCCGCGTGGTGGGACGGCCGCGACCTGCGCGCGATGGTGCCGCGGGTCTTCTTCGAGCACTTCCGCGGCACTTCGCTGCTGGTCGAGCACGAGGACCGGCTCGTCGGCTTCCTCGTCGGCTTCTTCTGCGCCGATCACGCCGACGAGGCCTACGTGCACTTCGCCGGCGTCGCCCCCGAGTGGCGCCGCGCCGGACTGGCCGGCGACCTCTACCGGCGCTTCTTCGCCCTCGCGCGCGCGGACGGACGCACGACGGTGCGCGCGGTCACGGCGCCGGTCAATGCCGCATCCATCGCGTTCCACACGGCCCTCGGCTTCTCCATCCTGCCCGGTGACGACGAGATCGACGGTGTGCCCGTCACGACGGCGCACGGCCCGTACGGCGACCACCTCGTGCGCTTCCAGTTCCTGCTCGAGCCGAAGGTCGGCGCGTGAGCAGCATCGCATGGCGCGCCGCCGAGCCCACGGACGCGGCTGTGGTCGCCCGGGCGATCGACGACTGGTGGCCCGGCCGCCACATGGTGCACGCGGTGTGCCCGCAGCTGTTCGAGCACCTCGGTGACACCTGCATCATCGCCGAGGAGGACGGACGACTGGTCGGCTTCCTCGTCGGCTTCGTCTCCCAGCGCATGCCCGGCACGGGCTACGTCCACTACGCCGGCGTCCGGCCCGACCGTCGCGGGCTCGGGCTCGGCAAGGAGATGTACCGGCGGTTCACGGCGGCGGCGCGCGCCCGTGGCTGCACGCGCCTCTACGCCGAGACGGGCGCGTGGAACACGGACTCGATCGCCTTCCACCGCGGCGTCGGCTTCGGGCTGGAGCCCGGCGACGAGACCGTCGACGGCCTGCCCGTGCACCACGACGCCGCCGGCGTCGGCTTCGACTTCGTCGTCATGGTCAAGCTGCTCGACCGGGACACGCCGTGAGGCAGCAGCCTTCAGGGCGCATCACCGACGCCGAGGCACTGGCGCTGCTCGAGGGCGGCGACCTGCTGGGCGCCGGCGCTCGCGCCGACGCCGTCCGCCGACGCCTGCACCCCGGCGACGAAGTCACGTTCATCGTCGACCGCAACATCAACTACACCGACTACTGTCTCTCCGGCTGCCGCTTCTGCGCTTTCTACAAGAAGCCCGGGAGCGGGGAGGGCTACCTGCTTGCCGAGGAGGACATCCACCGCAAGATCGAGGAGACGCTGGCGCTCGGCGGCACCGCCATCATGATGCAGGGCGGCCTCCACCCGGACCTCGACATCTGCTGGTTCGAGCAGGTCTTCAGCGGCATCAAGGAGCGCTACCCCATCCACATCCACTCGCTGTCGCCGCCGGAGATCGTGCACATCGCGAGGCAGAGTGGGCTGGGCGTGGAGGAGACGCTGACGCGGCTCCACGCCGCCGGCCTCGACAGCCTGCCCGGCGGCGGTGCGGAGGTGCTCGTCGACCGTGTGCGCACCGCCATCAGCCCGCACAAGATCCCGACCGACACGTGGCTGGAGGTGATGCGCGTCGCCCACGGCCTCGGCATGAAGACCACGGCGACGATGATGTTCGGCTCGCTCGACACCCTCGCCGAGCGCGTCGAGCACCTGCGCCGCATCCGCGACCTGCAGGACGAGACCGGCGGCTTCACCGCCTTCATCCCGTGGACCTTCCAGGCCGGCAACACGGAGCTGCAGGCCGGCCACGTGCCCGCCACCGGCATCGACTACCTGATGATGCTCGCGGTCACGCGCATCTACCTCGACAACGTGCCCAGCATCCAGGCCTCGTGGGTCACGCAGGGGTTGCGCATGGGTCAGGTCGCGCTCGCGTTCGGCGCCAACGACATGGGCTCCACGATGATCGAGGAGAACGTGGTCGCCGCCGCCGGGGTGCGCAACCAGTGCGACGTCGACGAGATGGTGCGGCTCATCCGCGCCGCCGGCCGCACTCCCGTCCAGAGGGACACGCTCTACCGCGAGGTCCGCCGCTACTGAAGGCCGCGCCGCCCGGCTCCGCCCGGCATCACTCGATGCCGGAGGGGGGCTGCGCGGCCGCCGTCGGCTGCGCGCCGTCGCGCGCGGCGAGCTCATCGCCGGGCGGCGCCGGTCCCACGGCGCTGACGCGCCGCCACTCCCGGCGCAGCACCGGGGCGGCGGCGGCAAGCCCGGCGAGGCTGAGGACGCCCCCGACCGCCATGACATATCCGGAGATCCAGCCGTAGACCACGGGTGCAAGGAACGTGCCGATCATGCCGGCGAGCTGCATCGACGTCGTCTCCAGCCCCGTGACCGTGCCCAGCCACTTCGGCGGACTCACCTGCACGAGGAAGGCCTGCTTGGCCGGGTACGAGAACGCGATCGCGAGCCCCTCCACCACGTTGACGGCCAGGAACAGGACGAGGTTCGTCGTCGTCCCGTAGAGGACCCAGGCGACGCCCGAGATGGCGTACCCGGCGAACATGAGCGCGAAGCGACTGTAGCGGTCGGCGAGCATACCTCCCGCGAACGCGAGCAGCATCGGCACGCTGAAGGCGATCCAGGTGAGCGAGATGTACGTCATCGAGGCGCCCAGGTGGTCGAGCCAGATGCTCCAGACGACCTCGAAGGCCCCCATCGAGAGGTGGCTCGTGAAGCCGACGACGAGGAAGGCGATGATCGCCGGCGAGAGGATGGCGCGGTACGGCGGCCGCTCGGCCTGGCGGCCGCGCCTCGCTTCCCGCCGCGCGGTCACGTGCTTCGGTTCGCGGATGAAGGCGAGGATCGCCACGGCGGTGAGCGCCGTGAGGATCGCCCCGAAGTAGAAGATCGCGTAGAAGCCGTCGCGACCGCCGCCGAAGTAGTGGTAGAGCGGCGGCGCGAGCGCGGGACCCGCGATGAGCCCGCCGAACTGCGCCGAGGTGAGGATCCCGTAGGCCTTGCTGCGGTTCCGGTCGGTCGTGATGTCGGCGACGAAGGCCATCGCCGCCGGCGCGACCGCGGCGGTCCCGATGCCCTCGAGCAGCCGGAAGAGGACGAACCACCAGGGGTCCGAGGTCCGCGTGAAGAGGAACATCGCCAGCGCGTAGAGTACGACCCCGAACAGCATCACCGGCTTGCGCCCGATCGTGTCGCTGAGCCAGCCGAACGGGGATGAGAAGAGGAGCGTGCCCAGGTAGAAGGCGGCGGCGATCAGCCCGATCATGAACAGGGAGCTGTGCGCCTCGTCCTTCAGGAAGATCGGCAGGTAGGGCATGATCGCCCCGAAGCCGGTCCACACCACGAACTCGGCGGCGCTGACCACGCCGAGCTGCATCCAGCTCGTGCGCGGCGCGCCGGCGTCACCGGTTCTCTGCGTGTCGTTGGGAGAGGTCATGGATCGGCTGTACCCGCGGCGGTCTGACGGCCGGCCCACCCCGGTACGTCGGGCCACGGGTACGCCGCAAGGCTATCACCGGGCTGCCGGCCGGCGCAGCCGGCGGGCTACGAGTTCCTGACCTCGCGGATGAGGAGGCCGACGAGTGCGGAGGTCGCGACGATCGCGCCGGCGACGATGAACAGCACGCGCACGTCGACGACGACGGCCAGCGCCCCGCCGATGAGCACCGAGAGGGCGTACATGCCCTGGGTGATGGTGAACCGCGTCCCCAGCACCCGACCCCGCATCCCG
>JBLMXT010000008.1:0-3905 GCA_050257915.1 Deltaproteobacteria bacterium | reverse complement strand
AGTGGGCCTTCACGTGGCGCAAGTACGAGCGCACGTTCAAGGGCAAGGTCTGAGCGACCCCGGCTGATCTCATCCTGGACCGCGAGCGGGGGCGGGGGCGCCAAGCCCCCGCCCCCGCTCGCGCCTGGGCCCCCGACGGGCTCCGCCGACGCCAGGCCTCCGTCCGGGCCCGCGGCGTGTGTGCGTGAGCGGCGATGACACCACCGGTGACGTCACCCATGGCGCCATCCATGGCGCCACCCGTGGCGTCAGTCGCGAGAGAGCACATGGGTGGTTCGCTCGATGGCCGCGTGGCGCCGCGCCCCCGCCGCGTCTCGGGTATCATGGCTCGAGACCGGGCGCGCCTCCGCGGCCGGTCACGGCGACGAGACGAAAGGCGGACCACGTGCCCCAGCAACCGGCGAAGCCCGGCATCCGCGTCCTCGAGGCGCTCGGACTCACGGTGTTCCTCGCCACGGCCGCCTTCCTCACGGCGCTCTTCCTCACCGGCCTGGGCCACGTGTTCGAGAGCCTGGAGACCGCGGCGGCGGCCTTCTCCACGCTCTGCGCCACCGTCGCCGCGTTCGTGATGCTCATGGACGCCGCGGACCTGTGGGTGCGCGGCCGCAAGATGTCGCCCTACGCCGTCAAGACGCTCCGCGCGCTGGTGTTCGTCGCCGTGCTCGGCGCGCTGGCGGGGAGCCTGCTGGGCGGCAACTCCCTCGTCATCCCGCTCCTGGTGCCCGCGATGATCGTCTACCTGTTCATCGCGCGGAAGCGCCCGGCGGCGCGCTATGTGACGGCTCCGGGCGGCGCGCGGGACGGCTCCGGCGGCGGGCGCACGGCGAGCGTGTCTCCCACCAAGTCCCGGCAGCGCAAGGGCGGCAAGAAGCACCGCTGAGCCGTCTGGTCTCACGGTGATCCCGGCGTGAAGAAGCTCGGCCTCATCGTGAACCCGGTCGCCGGCGTCGGCGGCCGCGTCGGCCTCAAGGGCAGCGACGGGGCCGACGTGCTGCGCCGGGCGCTCGAGCTCGGCGCCGCGCGGGATGCGCCGCGCCGCGCGCGGCGGGCCCTCGAGCGCCTGGGTCGCGTGCGCGAGCACGTGGAGGTCCTCGCCTGGCCGGGCGAGATGGGCGAGGACGAGGCGCGCGCCGCCGGCTGGGAGCCACGCGTGCTCGGATCGTTCGACGGCCGCCGCTCGTACGTGCTCTGCGAGCTCGAGCGCAGCGGCGTCCGACCCGCCATCACCTGTGACGACTTCGTCCTGACCACGCCGGCCGACACGGAGCAGGCCGCGCGCGACCTGCTCGCGGCCGGCGTGGACCTCATCCTCTTCGCCGGCGGCGACGGCACCGCGCGCAACATCTGCAACGCGGTCGGCGACGCGGTGCCCGTCATCGGCGTCCCCGCCGGCGTCAAGATCCACTCCGCGGTGTACGCGACGACGCCGGCGGCGGCCGGCGACGTGGCGGCGCTGTACCTGCACGAGCGCCCCGCCGCCGTCCAGCTCCGCGAGGGGGAGGTCATGGACATCGACGAGGAGGCGTTCCGCGAGAACCGCGTGTCCGCCCAGCTCTACGGCTACATGACGGTGCCGTACGCGCGCGGCCTCACGCAGAGCGCCAAAGCCGGCGGCGTCGCCGGCGAGGAACGCGCCCTCAACGACATCGCCACCGAGGTGATCGCCGGGATGGAGCCGGGCACCCTCTACATCCTCGGCCCCGGCACCACGACGCGCACGGTCATGGAGCGCCTGGGGCTGCCCAAGACGCTGCTCGGTGTCGACGCCGTGCGCGACGGCGAGCTCGCCGGCGCCGATCTGACCGAGGGCGGACTGCTCGACCTCATCACCCCCGCCGGACAGGCGGCCATCGTCGTCACCGTCATCGGCGGGCAGGGGCACATCTTCGGGCGCGGCAACCAGCAGATCAGCCCCGCCGTGATCCGTGCCGCGGGCCCGGACCACATCATCGTCATCGCCACGCAGACCAAGCTGCTCAGCCTCGAGGGCAGGCCGCTGCTGGTGGACACGGGCGACCCCGGCCTCGACGCCGCGCTCGCCGGCTACGCCAAGGTCGTCACCGCCCTCGGCGAGCGCACGATGTACAAGGTCGGCGTCTGACCAAAACCTCCACGCTTGCTAACTTGACGCTTGCGTGCCGTTCTTGAGGTTATACAATCTGCTTCACGAACTGCCTTGGAGGGGTCTGTGAGCAGTCCCTCACGTCTCCCCCCGGGCGGCGCGCCGGCTCCGGCGCGCGCAAGCCACGTCAAGGAGAAGGAACGTCATGAAGGCTCTGGTTGTCGGTACCGGTGGCGTAGGCCAGTCCATCGCGTCGATCGCGAAGCGTCGCGACCCCGGCGGTGAGTGGCTCGAGAAGATGGTCATGGCCGACTACGACGGCAAGCGCGCCGCCGACTTCGTCGCCACCCTCAAGGACCCGCGCTTCGTCGCCGAGCAGGTCGACGCGAGCGACGTCGCCGCGGTGGCGGCGCTCGCCGAGAAGCACGGCGTCGACATCCTGATGAACCTCTGCGCCCCGAACTTCAACCCGCCGCTGCTGCAGGCCGCGCTCAAGGCGAAGGTGCACTACCTCGACACCGCCATGACGCTGAGCGAGTGGCACCCCACCGACCCGTTCCACAAGACCGGGAAGAAGCTCGGCGACGACGAGTACGCGCTCAGCCCCGAGTTCGAGAAGATCGGCAAGTACGCGCTCGCCGGCTTCGGCGTCGAGCCCGGCATGGCCGACTTCTTTGCCCGGTACGCCGCCGACCACCTCTTCGACGAGATCGACTACATCGGCATCCGCGACGGCAGCAACCTCGAGATCCCCGGCGCCGAGGGCATCAGCTTCGGCTTCAGCGTCTGGACCACCATCGAGGAGTGCAACAACCCGGCCGTCGTGTACGAGAACGGCGAGTTCCACACCGTGCGCCCGTTCGCGGAGCTCGAGAAGTTCTATCTTCCCGAGGGCATCGGCGAGGTCGAGGTCGGGCACGTCGAGCACGAAGAGGTCGTCCAGATCGGCCACAACGCCGACAGACTCAAGGGCGTCAAGAAGGCCGAGTTCAAGTACGCCCTGGGTGACGACTTCATGGCGTTCATGGCCGCGCTCCGCTCCATCAACATGGACAAGGCCGAGAAGATCAAGGTCGGCGACGTGATGGTCGCGCCGCGTGACGTCATCGCCGCTGCGGCTCCCGACCCCAACGAGATCGGCAGGAAGTACGTCGGCAAGACGGCCGCCGGCACGTACGTGGTCGGCAAGAAGGACGGCCTGGAGCGCAAGGTGTACCTCTACCAGGTCGCCGACAACCAGGAGTGCCTGGAGACGGTCGGCGTGCAGGTCGTCACCGCGCAGACCGGCTTCACCCCCGTCATCACGCTCGAGCTGCTCGCCACCGGCAGCCTCGGCAGCAAGCCGGGCGACCCGAAGGCCGGCGTGCAGAACCCGGAGGCCTTCAACGCCGACGACTACGTGGCGCTGATGCCGAAGGTCGGTTTCCCCGGCGGCCTCCTCGAGATGGACTCCGAGTACAAGATCGCCAAGGACCGCCAGGCGCTGCTCGACCTGGCGAAGTAGGCCCCGGGACAAGCCTCAGGCCGGTGGCCGGCCGCCTCTCGCCGAGCGGCCGGCCACCGTCCGCTCCCTCGCGGCCGGCGAGGGTCAAGCCGGCCTCGTCGTCAGCTCAGGGCCGAGAGCGCCCTGCAGGCGCCGCCTCGAACGCTCCGGGCCGAGACGGCGCGCCCTTCACAGTATCGCTCCTGTACTCGGTGAACCGCCTGCCCGTATTTCTCGCGTACTCGCCGCGCCGACGGCTCCTTCCCGACCGGAGAAGGGTAGCCGCGACGCCGGGACCGCTGTTCCGCTCGCCGCGTCGCATACGCGTGTTCCGCGCGCACTATCTCCCGAACCATTCGT
>JBLMXT010000007.1:0-11423 GCA_050257915.1 Deltaproteobacteria bacterium | reverse complement strand
GTCGGCCAGCGTCGAGGTGTCGCCCAGAGCGTCGAACTCGCCCTCGGCGATCTTGCGCAGGATGCGGCGCATGATCTTGCCCGAGCGGGTCTTCGGCAGGCCGGTCGCCGCGAACTGCATCTTGTCGGGCGTGGCGATGGGGCCCACGACCTTGCGCACGTGCACGACGAGCGACTTCTTGAGGTCGTCGTTCGGCTCGACGCCGTCGTTGAGCACGACGTAGGCGTAGATGCCGGTACCCTTGATCGGGTGCGGGTAGCCCACCACGGCGGCCTCGGCGACCTGGGGAGCGCTCACGAGCGCGCCCTCGACGTCCGAGGTGCCGATGCGGTGGCCGGAGACGTTGAGCACGTCGTCGATGCGGCCCTTGAGCCAGTGGTCGCCGTCGGCGTCGATGGCGCAGCCGTCACCGGTGGTGAACACGCCGGGGAACATCGAGAAGTACACGTCCTTGAAGCGCTTGCCGTCCTCGTCGCCCCAGGTGCCGCGGATCATGCCCGGCCACGGAGCGGTGATGACGAGGTGCCCGTCCTCGCCGACCTCGGCGGGCTCGCCCTTGTCGGTGAGCACGGCGGTCTGCACGCCGAAGAACGGACGGTTGGCCGATCCCGGCTTGAGCGTCATGGCGCCGGCCAGCGGGGCGATCATGTGGCCGCCGGTCTCGGTCTGCCACCAGGTGTCGGAGAGCGGGATGCGGCTCTTGCCGACCTTCTCGTAGTACCAGAGCCAGCTGTTGGGGTCGATCGGCTCGCCGACGGAACCCATGATCCGCAGGCTCTCCATGGGGTGCTTCATGGGCCACTCGTCGCCCTGGCCGATGAGGCTGCGGATGACGGTCGGTGCGGTGTAGATCGTGGTGGCCTTGTGCTTCTCCACGACCTGCCAGTAGCGGTCCGGCTCCGGGTAGGTCGGCAGACCCTCGAAGAGGAGGCTGGTGGCGCCGAGGGCGAGGGGGCCGTACACGATGTAGCTGTGGCCCGTGATCCAGCCGATGTCGGCGGTGCAGAAGTGCACGTCGTCGTCGTGCAGGTTGAAGACGTACTTGCTGGTGTCGTGGGCGAAGAGCAGGTAGCCGCCGGTGCTGTGGATGACGCCCTTCGGGGTGCCCGTCGAGCCGGAGGTGTAGAGGATGAACAGCGGGTGCTCGGCGTCGACCGGCACGCACTCGCACTCGGCGCTGATGTCCGGGGCGGCCATCTCGTCGTGGTACCAGAGGTCGCGGCCCTCGGTCATCGGCACGTCGCCGTCGACGCGCTTGATGACGATGACCTTCTCGACCGTCGTCTCGCCCTCGATGGCGGCGTCGGCGTTGGTCTTGGAGGGGGTGGTCTTGGCGCCGCGGTGGCCCTTGTCGGCGCAGATGAGGATCTTGGCGCCGCTGTTGTCGATGCGGGCCTTGAGCGCCTCGGCGCTGAAGCCGCCGAACACCATCATGTGGATGGCGCCGATGCGCGCGCAGGCGAGCATGACGATCGGCAGCTCGGCGATCATCGGCAGGTAGAGGGCGACGCGGTCACCCTTCTTGACGCCGTACTTCTTGAGGACGTTGGCGAACTTGCTGACCTCGTCCTTGAGCTCGGCGTAGGTGATCGTGCGCGTGTCGCCCGGGTCGCCTTCGAAGATGACGGCGGGCTTGTCACCCTTGCCGGCCTCGACGTGGCGGTCGACGCAGTTGTACGTCGCGTTCAGCTCGCCGCCCTCGAACCACTTGATGTTGGGCTTGGGATCGAAGCTCCAGTCGAGGACCGTGTCCCAGTCCTTCGTCCACACGAGCGCGTCTTTGGCGCGCTCGGCCCAGTACCCCTCCGGGTCCTCGACCGACCGCTTGTAGGCGGCCTCGTACTCGTCGAGCGACTTGAAGTACGCGTTCTTCTGGAACTCGGGCGACGGTGGGAAAAGCTTGGGTTCGTCAGCCACCCTGTTCACCTCCCATGGACCTTTCACTGATCCGTTAGCTGGATGGTTCCTCCCGCGCAGTGCCCAGGGGGGGTCGCACGGGGGGCTCGTCCGTACCGGCGGGCGTACCAGGCTTCCGCGCGGCGGGACCAGCCAGCGGGGCGACCACAGTCGTCGCTCCAGTGCCGCCCGCTGGTCCTGGACCGTGCGGGCTGGACGTCGGCAATGGGCGCCCCGTGCCTTGGGCTAGGCCAATGGGCAACGCTACTGATGGGCAGGGGGAAAAGCAAGCGAACCGGACCCGGTTCATCGGGATGGATGAACGGCGTCGCCGGGGATGGCACTTGCGGCGGGGTCATTCCGACAGGCGGTCGGGGTGTCCGCATGGTGGGCGATGTTGGATTTGAACCAACGACCTCCCGCGTGTGAGGCGGGCGCTCTCCCGCTGAGCTAATCGCCCACGGATCCGGGCGCGCGGCCGGCGGCCCGTAGGGGAGCAGAGGATACCACAGGCCATACGGCGGGGAAAACGAATGCATGGACGTGCTGGAACGCATCAAGCGCGGCTACCACGCCATCGGCCCCGGGGCGTCGAGGGACGTGCTCGCCATGTTCCACCAGGAGCAGGCCGACCCCCCCGAGTGGGTGATCGACGACAGCTTCAGCATCAAGCCGGCGCGCGAGGTGGTGGCCATGGACCTCTTCGCCGGCGCCCTTCCCTCGCACTGGGAGGTCATCGGCGTCGATCTGCGCATGTGGGACCTCTACACGCGGAGGAGCAGGCTGGTGGTCGCCGGGAGGTTCCGCACGCGGCCGCGGGGCACCTGGGAGATCGTCCCACTGCCGTTCATCCACATCTGGAACCTGGGCGCGGACGACCAGGTGCGCGGCGTCTTCGACTACCTGGCCGGCATCGAGGTGAAGCGCAGGTCGGACGTGCGGCCGCGGCGCGGCTGGCGCATCTGGCGGCGGCCGCAGGCGGTGGGGTAGCCGTCGGCCTCCCGCGCGGCAGGCGCGCGGCCTCTCGCGGAGGAGCCGCGGCCCTCTCGCGTCGACACCGAGCCGCCTGATCAGGCGCCGGCCTCTTCCTCGACGCGCCGGCGCACCGCCTCGGCCATCTGCTCGAACCCCTGCTGGGAGGCGCGCATCACCTTGCCGAGGAACGGCACGAGGATGCCGCTGACCTCCTCGTGCGTCGTGAACCGGCTGCGGTCGCCGCCCAGTGACTCGACGCTGAGCGCGTGGCGGCCGTCGAACAGGCCGGGGACCAGGAACGACCCCTTCCAGCGGATCAGCCGTCCGGGCTGCCAGTCGAGCACGCGCGGCCGGAACGTGACTGCGCGCACGTCCGGCGCCTTGATCGTCACCACCAGGCGCCCGCCGGCGCGCTGCGCGCCGGCGGCGCGGATGATGAACGGGTTCCATTCCGGGTACCGGGCGAAGTCGGCGACGACGCGCCAGACCTGCTCGGCGGGCGCGCCGATGTCGGCGGATGCGTGCAGCGTCTGCATGGTGGCCTCCACGGGATGCTCTGGCGCGAGCCTACCCCGGGGAGCGGCCCGGAGAACGCGCTCGGCCGTCGGCCCGCCGTCAGGCGGACGCCGTCAGAACGTGACCTGGTCGCCGCGCCGCGTGAGCCGCCTGCGGCGCTCCTTGCAGTCCGGCAGGACGTCGGCGACGTGCCGCCAGAAGGCCTGCCCGTGGTTGGGCTCATGAAGGTGGGCCAGTTCGTGGACCACGACGTAGTCCACGAGCTCGGGAGGCTGCGTGATCAGCTGCCAGTGGAAGCTGACGGTACGGGTGCGGTGGTCGCAGACGCCCCAGCGGCGCTTGCCGAGATCGCGGACGACGACCCCCGCCGGGGCTGCGCCGACGAGTGGCGCGAAGCGCGCCACCGCCTCGCCGATGTAGTCCGTCGCCCGCGCCTCGTACCAGGCGAGCACCGCGCCCCGCGCGTCCCCGTCCAGGGCGCGGTCCACCGCGAGCGAGCCGCCGGCGAGGGCGACCGGTGAGGGCGGGCCGTCCGCGAGCGTGAGCACGTACTCGCGCCCGAGGTAGGGGAAGCGCTCGCCGGCGACGACCTGCCGCGGTTCGGGCGGCGGGCCGAGGGCTGCGAACTCGGCGAGCTTGCGCCGCACCCAGGGGGACTTCTCGCGCACGACCGCCTCGAGCCGGCGCGCGGACGTGCGCGCCGGCGCGGCGATCACGAGCTCGCCGTCGCGCCTCACGGTGATGCCGACGGTGCGCCTGCGCGTGCTCCAGCGTACGGCGAAGCGGAGGCCGTCGACGGTGAGGGAGTCGATGGGCGGGCGGCGCGGGTTCACGGCACGCATCGTAGCGCACGGGTCGCCGCCGCGCCGCCGCGCGCCGACCCCGTACGCGACGAGGGCGGTCCCTGGAAGGAACCGCCCTCGTCGCGGCTTCGGCTGTTCCGCGCGGCGTTAGGCCTTACGGACGTTGCTCGCCTGCATCTTGCCGTTCTGGCCTTCGGTGACGTCGAAGGTGACCTTGTCACCCTCGTCGAGGGTACGGAAGCCATCAGCCTGGATCTCACGGAAGTGGACGAACAGGTCGTCGCCATCTTCACGGGAGATGAAGCCGTACCCCTTGGCCGCGTTGAACCACTTGACGGTACCTTCTGCCATTTGACGCATCCTTTTCCGCCCCCGAAGGGCTTAAACGAAGCGACGCGACCGAGTGCCTGATCCGCTGTGCACGCCGGCGGTAGGAACAGGGTCACGCCGCCAACTCTCGGGGCCACGTTTTGGGCCCGTGCGCGTCATACTACCGCACCTTGTCAAGAATTACCCGTCGCAGGCGTGGGCCGGGCGGTTGACGTTCGTCGTTCTGCCTGCGTCGTGCGGTCAGATGCGGACCGCGTCCGGCCAGGGCTGGCGCCGTCCGGCGGTCCACACGGCGTCGACGTACGCGAGGGCGAAGTGGTTCTGCGCCAGGTGCAGCCAGAAGGAGCCCGCATCGGTCAGGACCAGCGCGCCGTCCCGGCGGCGGGCGAGGCCGCAGGCCTCGATCGCCCGCAGCCAGCGGCGCGCCTTCGCCGCGTCCCCGCCGAGTTCGCGGTCCAGGTCCGCCAGAGGGACGCGCGTGTCGTAGAAGCGCCAGTACAGCCACCACCAGCCGGCCATCTCGTCCGAGAAGGGCAGGTGCAGGGCGATCGGCGAGCGGTCTCCCTCCAGCGCCTCCTCCCAGGCGTCGAGGTCGAAGGTGTTGAGGACGAAACCGCCGGGAAGCTGCGAACCGGCTCCCGGCCCGACGCCGAGATAGCCGTCGCGGGTCACGGACGAGTACCGCGGCGTGACGCCGCGACGGTAGCTCCACACGGACACCCGGCGGAAACCACGGCGCTCCGCCCACGCGGTGACCGCGCGGTAGTGTCCGTGCCGCTCGAGCAGACGGGGCATGCCGACGCCGGTGAGGCGGCGGTACTCGCCGACCGCCGTGTACGGGAAGGTGAACAGGGGATAGGCGGTGATCTGGTCCGCCCCGAGATCGGCGGCGCGGTCGAGGTCGGCGATCACCTCGGCGGCGGTCTGGCCCGGCAAGGCGATCATGAGATCGACGTTCACCGCCGCGAACCCTCCGGCGACCAGGCGCCGCACAGCTCGCTCGGCCGTGGACGGAGCGTAGCCGCGGCCGAGCGTGGCGAGGTGGCGCGCGTGGAACGACTCGACGCCGAGCGACACCAGTGCGACGCCGGCCTCGCGGAGGCGTCCCGCCAGCGACGCGTCCACGTCCGCGGGATTGGTCTCCACGCACACATCGCCGGTGACCCGGAAACGGCGACGCATGCGGTCCACGACGCGCCCCACGCACGCGAGCGCCAGGGTCGGCGTCCCTCCTCCGATGTAGACACTCGTCACCTCCGCACCGGGGCTCGCCACGCTCCAGCGATCCACCTCGGCCAGCGCGGCGCGCTCGTAGCGCTCCACGAGCCCCTCGTCGTAGGGCAGCTTGGTGTACGGGCAGTAGGGACAGGCGTGGCTGCAGAAGGGCACGTGCAGGTACAGCGAGGTGCGTTCGAGCGCCGGCGGCGTCCAGTCGGCCGGCGGCGGGGAGAAGGCCCACTGCTGGCGCGGACCCACCAGGTGACGGCGGACCGCTCTGGTGACCGCGCGCGAGACGCCCGTCCCCGGCCCGCTCATCGGTACCGGCCCATGGCGTGGACGGCGCTGGGCCGCAGGCGCAGCGCCTCCACGATCTCGGTGCACGCGGCGTAGCCGCAGTCGGCGCAACACCAGTCGGGTGCCCGGCAGCAGACTGACTCGCCGTCCACGTCGGCCACCGCGGCGGCCGGCGTGCGCCGTGCCCAGCGGCCCGAGCGCAGGGCGAGGAGCCCGGCGCGGGAGTTGAGCACCGGGAGGCCGAGGCGGCGGCAGGTGAGGAGCCTGTCGATGACCGGCGCTCGCTCGGCGGCGTCGAGGAAGAGCCGGTCGTAGCCGTAGTACGGCGTCTGGAAGTAGAACATCACGCCGGTCACGGGGAGCGCCGTGTCGCGCACCCAGCGCAGGAACGGCTCCACGCCGTCGCGGGTCGTGCGGTCCACCACGTACAGCACGGCCACCGGCGGATGGCCCCGGTCGCGGATGCTCGCCTCGACCTCGGCGAAATGGTCCCCGCGCCGCCGCCTGTAGGTCTCGGGCAGGCCGTCGACGCTGACCCAGACGAGGTCGGCGGACGTCGCGAGCCCGAGCGTACCGTTCGTGTAGACGTGGACGTGGTAGAAGCCCAGCCGGCGAGCCAGACGGACGCCGTCCTCGACGGTCCGTGCGCCGTCGCGCCAGAGCAGCGGCTCTCCTCCGCTGAAGTAGAGCTCGCGAAAGCCCCGTGCGTGGGCCGATCTCAGGAGGGCCTCGAGCGCCTCCCAGGTCAGGTCGGGGCGGCCGAGGGATGGGATGCGGCAGCCAGCACAGCGCAGGTTGCAGCGGTCCGTGAGGGCGACACCGTAGAAGAGAGGGTCGATGCGGCCCCGCGCGGCGGCGCGCCACGCGTACCGCGCGTACCAGGCGAGCCGTCCGTCCACGGCGCCCCCCTTCCGGACCCTCCACGGCGCCTACCTGCCGGAGTATTCCCCGTCCGGGGACGACGCTACGCCGCGGGCCGTGCGGCGTAGCCGAGGGCAGGGCGCCGCGGGGCCCGCGGGGGGGCCGGTCAGTCCTCCGCGGGGAGGACGCCGGCGGCCGCGAGCGCGCGCAGCGCCTCCTCGGCCGCCGCCTCCGCGGTGGCGGCCGGCGCGAGCTCGAGGTCGGCGCCGATCTCCGCCCCGGGGTCGATGCCCACCACGTACACCTCGTGCGGCGCCGCCAGGCGCCGCAGACGGTCGAGGTCGAACCGGTCGACGTCGCCGAGCGCCGCGACCAGGACGATCCCGGCGTCGGTCATCGCCCAGGCGATCTCACCGACGCGGGCGATGTGCGCCTCCCGATCGAGCACGTCCTTGGCGTCGCCGAGGTCGGCGACCGTCAGGCAGTACGAGTGCACGCCGCGCGCGAAGATGCTGCGCTCCACGCGCGCGGCCACCTCATGCGCCGCCTCGCCCGACTCCGCGACGAACACGATCGCCTTGCCCGCGTGCCCGTAGCGCTCCGCGCGCGCCTGCTCGGTGACCTCGCCGCGGCGGAAACGGCGGCCGGTGACGTCGCCGCGCCCCCTGTCCTCCAGGGCCTCCAGCGCGATGCCGCAACCGGCGATGTCGTGCCCGTGCACGATGACGAAGCGCGAGGTGGGCTCGAGCGTGTCGGCGGCGTCGAACGCGACCGGGCGCACGGCGCGGAGGATGATCTCGGCGACGTCGTGCCGCTCCACCTGGCCGGCCCCGACGACCGACTCCAGCTCCTGCTCGTCGAGCACGCTGAGGACCGACTCGAGCTCGACGGCGACACGGGCGGCGCCGAGGCGCAGCACGTACCGGCGCCCGCGCACCAGCGGCGCCGTGTTCATCCAGAAGACATTGGCGCGGATCCGCGTGGCGATCAGCGGCTCGGGCTGGTCCGCCCGGACCATCAGCTCACCCGGCTTGGCGTACACCTGCGTGTCGAGCGTGAGGCCCGTGGCCTGGCCGGCGTGGGCCTCTTCGGGCCGAGGGCCCGACAGCGCTTCGATCGTCTTGACGGTCGAGTGCTTGCGCGACGGCAGGAAGACGACGTCGTCGCCGGGGTGGATGCGCCCGGTCTCGATGGTCCCGACGAAGATGCGACGGTCGTCGAGCGCCTCGGTGAACTTGTAGACGTCCTGCAGGGGCATGCGGAACGGCCGCTCCAGGTCGTCCTCGAGGCGCTGGAACGCCTCCACCTGGTCGAGCACCGTCGGCCCCGCGTACCAGGGGGCGGCCGCGCGCGCGACGATGTTGTCGCCGTCGCGCGCGCTGATCGGGATGAAGCTCGTGGGGTGCACGCCGAGGCGCGCGAGAAAGTCCGTGTACTCGGCCACGATCGCCTCGTACTTGGCCTGGTCCCAGCCCAGCAGGTCCATCTTGTTGACCAGCACGCTGATCTGCCGGATGCCGAGCATGGAGAGGATGTAGCCGTGGCGCTTGGAGTTCTCGCGCACGCCCTCGAGACCGTCGATCACGAGCAGCGCCGCCTGCGCGCGCGAGGCTCCGGTGATCATGTTCTTGAGGAACTCCACGTGGCCGGGAGCGTCGTGGATGATGTAGTGCCGGTTGGGGGTGTTGAAGAAGCAGCGCGCCGTGTCGATGGTGATGCCCTGCGCCTGCTCGTTCTTCAGGGCGTCGAGCAGGAACGCGTACTCGAACGGGCGCGCGTTCACCTTGCACATCTGCTTGACCTGCTCGAGCTTGCCCTCGGGCAGCGAGCCGGTGTCGGCCATCAGGCGGCCGATGACGGTGCTCTTGCCGTGGTCCACGTGGCCGACGGCGACGATGTCCATGCGCTCCAGGTCGAACGGGGAGATCTCGGCCGCGGCCGGTGCTGGCAGGTTCACATGTACCCCCCGCGGCGCAGCGACTCGAGGCCGCCGCCGTCGTCCTTGTCCTGGGCGCGGCCACTGCGCTCGGCGATGTTGCTGAACTTGCCGGTGCGCAGCTCCTCGATGATGTCGGCCACGTTCTTGGCCTGCGACTGCACCGGCGCCGTGCAGGGCCAGCAGCCGAGGGAGCGGCAGCGGGTGCCGGTGCCGTCGTCGAAGTAGAGCGAGGTGACGGGGATGCTCTCGCGCTCGATGTACTCCCACACGTTGAGCTCCGTCCAGTCGAGCAGCGGGTGCACGCGCACGTGTGTGCCCGGCTCGAAGTCGGTCTTGAAGTAGCGCCACAGCTCCGGCGGCTGGTCGTCGACGTTCCAGTCGTTCTCGACGTCGCGCGGGGAGAAGTAGCGCTCCTTGGAGCGCGAGCCCTCCTCGTCCGCGCGCACGCCGACGATCACGCCCGTGTACGGCGTGTGGTCCTCGTCCTCGACCAGACGGCCGAGGGTGTGGTCCATGCGCAGGCGCGGCCACTCGCCCGACAGGGTGTGCTTGAGCGCCAGCGTCTTGAGGTTGCGGCAGCAGGTGATGCGGTCGCAGTTGCCGTCCGGGAAGGTCGCCTTCTCCTCGAGGGCCTTGCGGTTCTGGCCGACGACCAGGTTCAGGCGCCACTCGAGCGCCAGCCGGTCGCGGTACTCGATCATCTCCGCCATCTTGTAGGCCGTGTCGATGTGCACCAGCGGGATCGGCACGTGGCCGAAGAACGCCTTGCGCGCCAGGTGCAGCAGCACGGTGCTGTCCTTGCCGATCGACCAGAGCATGCAGACGTTGCCGAGCGCGCGGTAGGCCTCGCGCAGGATGTGGACGCTCTTGGCCTCGAGGGTGTCGAGCTGGTTCATCGGACGGCCGCTCAGGCGCCGGCGGCGGCGTCGGCGGCGCTCCCGGGGATCCTGGCCGCGCGGTCGTGGAGGCCGCACTCGCGGTGCTCGGCGCTCTCCCACCACCAGCGGCCGGCGCGCCAGTCGTCGCCCTCGGCCACGGCGCGCGTGCAGGGCGCGCAGCCGATGCTGGGGAAGCCCTGATCGTGCAGCGGGTTGTAGGGCACGTCGTTGGCGCGGATGAACTCCCACACGCGGGCCTCGTCCCAGGACGCCAGCGGGTTGATCTTGACCATGTCGGCGAGCTGGTCCCACTCGGCGATCTCGACCTTCTGCCGCGTGGCGCCCTGGCCGCTGCGCAGCCCGCAGATCCAGGCGGTCAGCTCGAGCTGCGCGCGCCGCAGCGGCAGGATCTTGCGCACCTCGCAGCAGCGGTGCCGCGCCTCGATGCTGTCGCGGAAGAGGTTGACCCCGTCCCGGTCGACCATCTTCTCCACCTCGGCCGCGGCCGGGAAGTACGTCTTGATGCACAGGCCGTAGTGCTTGGCGGTCTGGTCGAGCAGGTCGTAGGTCTCGGGGAACAGCCGGCCCGTGTCGAGCGTGAAGATGGGGATCTCGAGGCCGGCCGTGGCGATCATGTGCGTGAGGACCTGGTCCTCGGCGCCGAGGGAGGAGGCGAACGCGACGTGGCCCGCGAAGCGATCGGCTACGGCGGCCAGCACCTCCTCCGCGGTGGCGTCGGCGAGCTCGTCGATCAGGCTGGGCACGGTCTCCGACTCGGGCATAAGGGTCACCTCAGTCAATTGCATTTCTTGAAATCGCCAAATAACACAAATGCATGGTACGACGGAGGGGCGGCCGCCCGCAACTCCGTGGGTGGCGGCGCAGGCCCGGGCCGCCGCCGGCCCTCACCCTGGGCGTACCGGGCTGGGGCAGGGGGCGCAGTCGATGGTGGCGAAGCCCTGGGCGTGCAGCGGGTTGAAGGGCACGTCGTGCGCGCGGGCGTAGTCCCACACCGCGGCTTCGTCCCAGGCCGCGAGCGGGTTGATGGTGACCAGCCCGGCGCTCGCGTCCCACACGGCCGGCTCGAGCGTCTCGCTCTCCGCGGGCCCGCCGCGGTGGCGCGCGCAGATCCAGACGTCCAGCCCGAGCTGCGCGCGGCGGAGCGGCTTGACCTTGCGGGTCTCGCAGCAGAGGTCCCGGTTGAACGCGCCGTGCCGGAAGAGGTTGACGCCGTCGCGCGCGATCATCTGTTCGACGTCCGCCGCGTCTGGGCAGTAGACGGCGATGCTCACGCCGTAGCGTTCGCTCGTGCGCTCGATGAGGTCGTGGGTCTCGGGGAAGAGGCGCCCCGTGTCGATCGTGAAGATCGGGATGCCCAGCCCGGCCTCGGCCAGCATGTGGGTGACCACCTGATCGGCGATCCCGAGTGACGTCGCGAACGCCACGCGGCCGGCGTAGCGGCCGGCCGCGTCCGCGAGGATCGCCTCGGCGGGGAGGTCCCGCAGTCGCACCAGGATGTCGGCCACCGGCTCAAGAACGGTCATTCCGCGCCTCTCGTCGTGAGTCGCCGGCGCCTGCGCACGCGTCCGGCCTTGCGAGACGAGGACGCATGATAGGCCCCGCGCGTGGCGAGGGCAAACCGCGGGGCGTGCCGGTCAGCGGGCGGGCGCCGCGGGCGCGCCGCCCTCGAGCTCGAGCAGCCGCAGCTTG
>JBLMXT010000006.1:0-3722 GCA_050257915.1 Deltaproteobacteria bacterium | reverse complement strand
GCGACGTGCCGGACGCGACCATGGCGGCGGACGACGCGCAGCGCGCGCAGCAGCTGCTGGCCGCCGAGCTCGCCGGGGTGCTGCGCCGCCGGCGCCTCGCCCGCGGGGCGCTCACCATCGGCTCGTTCGAGCCCGAGTACGCGTTCGACCACGCGGGCGCGCTGAGCGGAGCAGCGGCGCGCCCCGAGACCCCCTCGCACGCGCTGGTCGAGGAGTTCATGCTCGCCGCCAACGAGGCCGTGGCCGAGTACCTGCTGCGTAAGAAGGCGCGCACTCTGTACAGGGTGCACGAGCCGCCGGAGCCGGCGAGCACGCGCGAGCTGCTCGACCAGCTGGAGGAGCTCGGCGTGCCCACGCCGGCGTTCCCCAGCGGCCCGGCGGTGCCGGCGGCCCAGCTCCAGGAGGCCTACGGGCGGCTCAGCCGCCTCGTCGCCGAGACCAGCGCTCGGGAGGGCCGCGGGCGGCTCGCCTGGTCCACGCTCGTCCTGCGTTCGCTCAAGCAGGCGCGGTACGGGCCGGCCAACCTCGGCCACTTCGGCCTCGCCAGCCCGGCGTATCTGCACTTCACCTCGCCGATCCGGCGGTACCCGGACCTCGTCACGCATCGCGCCCTCCTGTTCCACCTGGGCGAGGCGGGGTCGGAGCTGGGAGACGCCGAGCTGGCGACCGCGGCGGACGACTGCTCCACGCGCGAGCGCGACTTCTCGCGCCTCGAGCTCACCGGCGACGACGTCGCGCTGTGCTTCCTCCTCGAGCGCAAGCTGGAGGCGGAGGGCTGGGAGCAGATGTTCACGGGCGAGATCGTGGGGCTGGTGGGGGGCGGGCTGTTCCTGCGCTTCGGCGACGTGTTCGAGGGGTTCCTCTCGTCGCGCCGCCTGGGCGGCGAGCGCTTCGAGGTGAGCGAGCACGAGACGGCGCTCGTGGGCGAGGCGACCGGGATCCGCTACCGGCTCGGCGACCCGGTCGACGTCAAGGTCGAGCGCGTCGACCGGCTCTCCGGCAAGGTCGACCTCGCGCCGGCGCACCCGGGAGGCGGCCGCACCGCGACCGCCCCCGGGCGCCGTCCGGCGCGGCGGACCACGGGCTCGCGCCCGCCGCGCCGCCGCGCCCCCGGGCGCGAGACGTACCGCAAGAACCGCTGAGGCGGCGACGAGGCCGTTCCGTGCCCGGCGGGAGGTAGTGTCAGTCCGCAGTAGCACTGTTGGTGGTACTCCGAAAGGTACCGATGTGCCGTCAGACGTACGTCTGCTGGTGCCAATCCGGAGCGCACATGAGTGTCTCTCCTCGCCGCGGCGGCGCGGCGCCTAGCCGATGCGGTACCCTAGCGCCATGGCACGTGAGACCGGCATCAAGCGCGTCGCGGAGAACCGCAAGGCGCGCCACGACTACTTCATCGACGACACCTTCGAGGCCGGCATCGCGCTGGTCGGCACCGAGGTCAAGTCGCTGCGCGAGGGGCGCATCAACCTGCGCGACACCTACGTGGAGGTTCGCGGGAGCGCCACTTCGCCCGAGCTCTTCCTCGTCGGCGCCCACATCAGCCCCTACGACCAGGGCAACATCTGGAACCACGACCCCTTGCGGGCGCGCAAGCTGCTGCTGCACAGGAGCGAGATCGAGCGCATCGCCGGCAAGGTCCGCGAGAAGGGCTACACGGTCGTCCCGACCAAGGTGTACTTCAAGGACGGGCGCGCCAAGGTGGAGATCGGCCTGGCGCGCGGCAAGAAGCTGTACGACAAGCGGCACGACCTCGCCAAGAAGGACGCGCAGCGGGACGTGGAGCGTGCGCTTCGCGGCCGCGGGGAAGACACGCGGTAGGAGCCGGCGTCATCTCCGTGGCGCCGGCCTGACGAGCTCTCAGGGGGGAGGCTCCCATGGATACGCTGAGCCAGGAGCAGATCGCGGCGGCGCTGGGCGAGCTCGACGGCTGGGGCCTGGACGGCGAGGCGCTGACGCGCACGTTCCGCTTCGCCGACTTCGTGCACGCGATCGGCTTCGTCGAGCACCTCGCCGAGGTGGCCGAGGAGCAGAAGCACCATCCGGACATCGACATCCGCTACAACAAGGTCACGCTGCGCCTCTCGAGCCACGACGCCGGCGGGATAACGATGCGCGACGTGCAGCTGGCGGAGGCCGTCCAGCACCTGGCTTGACGGCGCGCGCGGCCCTCGAAGGGCCGCGCGCTCCGGCCATGCTAGAATGCGCAACCGTGCCCTCGTAGCTCAGGGGATCAGAGCGCGCGCCTCCGGAGCGCGAGGTCGAAGGTTCGAATCCTTCCGGGGGCACCAACAGTCGTCATCCCGACATCACGTCACTGTCGAAGAGGATGCCCTTGACCACACCTCCTGCGGCAGAGAGGGAAGTACCTCCTGCTAGCCCCCGAAGCGCCTCGCGACCTCGATCATCTTCTTGACGTTCTCGCGCCTGGCCTCGTCCAGGAAGGCCGAGAAGTCCATCATGAAGCCGCCGCCCTTGCCGCAGACCTCGACGAGCCGCCGGCAGTAGGCCTCGACCTCGTCGACGGGCGCCGTTGCCAGCAGCGCGCTGGACACGTTGCCCTCGATGCACTGCGAGCCCGCCAGCACCTCTTTGGCCAGGAAGGCGTCGGTGCCGCTCTCGAGGTGGACCAGGCACGTCCCCGCGGGGATTTCCTTGAAGTGGTGGAGGCGAGAGTCGTACTTGCCCTGCGTGAAGACCCAGACCAGCAGACCCTCTTCCACCAGCCCGAGGAGGAGCCGCTTGAGCGTCGGCCAGTAGAACTCCTCATACTGCTCGTCGGACATGAGGCCGTCGGCGCCCTTGTACAGGTAGACCGTGACGATGGGGTGTCCGAGCGCCTTGGCGCCGTCGATGCCGTACTGCAGCTGCCAGGGGAGCAGGCGCTCCATGAGCGCCTTCATCTTCTCCGGCTGCGTGTACATGTCGACGATCGCGCCGCGCCAGCCGCGGTAGTAGGTGCTGATGATGTCGAAGGGCGCCGCGGCGATGGCGCCGAGCAGGTGCGGGATGCCCAGGCGGCCGCCGAGGTCCTGGTCGAGGCGCCCGAGGTACTCGTACCACTCCTGCACGGCCTCGCCTGACGCCTTGAGTGCCGCCATGGCCTCGACCACGCCCGGGTTCTCGGCCGCGGCCAGCACCAGGTCGGGCAGCCCCTGGTGGAACACGAGCATGTTGCGGAGCGGCGGCAGCTGCGCCAGCGGCTCGAGCTTCGGCGAGAGCCGCGGCAGGTACTTCCGCAGCACCCAGTCGGAGGGGTCGTCCAGGAAGTCGTCGTACTCGTCGGCCTTCATGTACTCGGCTTCCACGAACTGGAACGACTTGTCGTCGGGCAGGTGGACGCCGGGCAGGCGGACCCGGTTCCAGGCGAGCGCCTCGAACATGCCCGCCGGGAAGATGAACTCGGGCCCGACGTAGGCGTCGAAGTCCGTGTCTTCGTACTGACGTACGTAGGCGTCGAACACCTTGTCGAACTCGGTCATCGCCTCCCTGAACGTGACCTCACCGTACTCGAGGGCGAACTTCTGGGTGGCGGCGGGGATGACCGGGATCCTGCCGGTGTCCTCGAGCCTGATGGTGTCGATGATGAGCTGGGCTCTGGTCTGGTAGCTCTTCCTGGCCTCGTCGTTCGCGAAGTGCAGGTGCGCCCCGCTCGCCCAGCCCGCGATGAGGCGATCCCCGAGCTTCTCCTCTGCTCCCCGCTGCATCAGTCGCCTCCGTCAGTC
>JBLMXT010000005.1:0-3757 GCA_050257915.1 Deltaproteobacteria bacterium | reverse complement strand
CTCCGGCGACCCCGGCCCCAGTCCAGGCGTGGCGTCAACCTGCGCTCCCGTCGCCGCGGGCTCGGCAGAACCCGTCCGCGCGAGAGCGAGGACGCGCTCGAGCAGCGACGTGAACCGCAGGTCACGGAAGGCCGCGGCGACCCGCGCCGGGTCGAACCCGCCGAAGCGGACCTCGGTGAGGTCGAGGTCGACGGGCACGTCGGTCGAGATCGTCGCCACGGTCCGGCTCGCCCGCGCGGCGTCAGCGTGCTCACGAAGGTTCTCGCCGAGTTTGCCAGAGATCCTACCGGCGGCTTCGAGCACCGCGTCGAGCGTGCCGTGCTCCTGGAGCAGCCTGGCCGCGGTCTTCTCGCCGATGCCGGGCACGCCGGGGATGTTGTCCGAGGTGTCGCCCTTGAGGCCGATGTAGTCGGGTATCTGGGCCGGCGTGACGCCGAAGCGCTCGAGCACGGCGGCCGGCGTGTAGATCTTGACGTCGGTGACGCCGCGGCCCGTGCTCATCACCCAGATGTCGTCGTCGACCACCTGCATCGCGTCCCGGTCGCCGGTGACGACGATGGACCCGATGCCCTGGCGCTTGGCCTCCTCGGCCAGCGTCCCGAGGATGTCGTCGGCCTCGTACCCGGGCTTGACCAGGTTGGCGATGCCGAAGCCCTCCATGAGCTCAGGCAGGAGGTTCCACTGGGCCGAGAGCGCGTCCGGCATCGAGGGACGCTGCGCCTTGTACTGGTCGTAGAGCGCGTCCCGGAACGTCTTCTCGCGGGCGTCCCAGGCGCAGACGATGCAGGAGGGCCGGTACTCCGAGACGATCTTGAGGAGCATCTGGCTGAGACCGAAGAGGGCGTTGGTGGGCTGCCCGGCCTGGGTGGAGATGGATTCGGGCAGCGCGAAGAACGCGCGGAACGCGAGGCTGCTGCCGTCGAGCAGGAAGAGGCGGTCGTGAAGATGAGGGTCGGACATGAGGCGATTCTACGTCACGCCGTGAGCCCGCCGCCGAGGAAGGTCAACGGCGCGCAGCGACTCACGAGCGCTGCTTGACCAGCAGCACGCGCGTGCCCATGGGGCCGCACGTGTACTGCACGGCGTCCGCCAGCGCGCGCATGAAGTGGATGCCCCGCCCGCTCGTCGCCGCCGCGGCCGGCTCGCAGATCGGCGTGGCGGACATGCCGTCGCCGCTGTCAACCACCTCCACGGCGACCTCGTCCTCGTAGCAGAAGAAGCGCACCCGCACGTCGTCGTCCGCGCCGTGCGGCGACCCGTGGACGACCGCGTTCGCGAGCGCCTCGGCGACGGCGACGCTGAGCTCGAACAGGTCCGCTCCATCGAGGCCGGCGACCTCCGCGAACGCGGCCACCCGCCGGCGCGCCGCGCGCAGCTGGCGCGTGGTCGCCGGGAAGGTGAAATCGTGTTCCCAGCGGGGGTGGTCGGGCGCCCGGAGCGGCGCCTCCGCATCCCCGCCGGGCGGGCCGGGAGCACTCGGCACCGCGCGCATCAGCCCGGCCCCGGCGAGCGCCTCGCGGGCGTCCGGCTCCTCGACCGCGACGACCAGTTCGCCTCCGGCGCTCTCGAACGCCCGGGCGGCCGCTCGCAGGGCGGACAGCCCCAGGTCGTCGATCGGCTTCCAGGGGTCCAGGTCGACCACGACCGCCGACGCGCCGGTGTCCAGGCAGCGGTCCACCTCGTCGGGAAGGTCGGCGGCGAGCCGGCCTCCGGCGACGCCGCCACAGTGGATGACGCAGATCTCTCCGCGCACCTCGGTGCTGACGCCGCGGTCCATCACACGGATCAGCCCTGGTCCCCGCGGGCGTCGCTCTCGTAGGGGACGGGCGGCTCGAAGCGGCAGTCCTCCTGTCCGGGCCAGCCGCCGAACGGGTAGGTGCAGTGCATGGCGTGGACCTGCTCGCCCACGTCGTCGAAGCGGGCGTGGATGCGCTCCACGATCTCGTCGGTCATGGTGAAGGAGCGCACGCCCTCGGTGAACGCCTGGCGCAGCGCGTCCATGCGCAGCTCGAGCTCGTCGAAGTCGGCGCGCCACTGCTGCACATCGCCGGGAGCGGGCTGGCGCGGGTTGCGGGTCTCGCTCATGTCGATCCTCCGTGACGTGCGATCCAAACTGGGCCGCATGACGGCCCGAGACCCACATACCCTGCGGTCGGGTCCCGTACACGGGGGGCGACGGCCCACGGCGCGAGTCCCGTCGCCCCGGTTGTACACTCCGGCCGGAGGGCCGGCACATCGCAGGCCCCGCGGAGTCGGAGGAACCTGGCATGGGAGCACGGGAGTTCACGAGAGGGCGCCGCGTCGTCGCCCGGCTGCCGCACGGCGGCGACCTGCTGGAGGAGATCGCCGCCGTGGCCGACGCCCACGGGATGCAGGCGGCGGAGCTGCGCGCCATCGGCGCCCTGCAGACCGCGCGCCTCTCCTTCTACGACCAGGCGACGCACGAGTACGGCGAGTTCCCCGTCGACGCGCCCGTCGAGCTGGTCGGCCTCCTCGGCAACGTGTCGCGCCGCGACGGCGCCACCGCGGTGCACGCGCACGCCACGCTGGCGGGACACGACGGCGACTGCGTCGGCGGCCACGTCGCCCCGGGCTGCGTGATCTTCGCCTGCGAGCTGATCCTGCAGGAGCTCGTCGGCGAGCCCCTGGAGCGCGTGCACGACGAGGTCACCGGGCTGCCGCTCTGGCGCGGCCTCTGAGCGCGCCGCGACGCCGATCCCCGGCGCGCGAGGGTACACGGGAGCAGTGGGCGAGGCGGGGGAAGAAGGTGGTGTCGGAAGGGGGACTTGAACCCCCATGAGGTTATACCCTCACTAGGCCCTCAACCTAGCGCGTCTACCAATTCCGCCATTCCGACACTGAGGGAGTGCGAGTATAGGACCCGCGCCGGCAAAGTTCAACGCGCCCGGAGTCGACGCCGGCGACCTCCCGCGGTCATGACGATGGGCGGGCCCGTGTTGCGCGGCCCGCCCATCGGCGGCGCCCCCTTCATCTGCCTCCTTGAGCCAGAGGCCGTGGTCTGCAGAGACCGTGGCGCCGACTGAGCTTTCGCCCGGAGTATAGGCCCGGCGCTCCCCGTGGTACAACGTTTCTACGCCGCGCAACCACCTCGACCCGGAGAAACGATGCCCGGACGCATCCTCGTCGGCAGCTGTTCCTGGACCGACCCGACGCTGATCGCCTGCGGGCGCTTCTATCCCCCGGGGGTCACCAGCGCGGAGGCGCGCCTGCGCCACTACGCCGGGCAGTTCGACATCGTCGAGGTCGATTCGACCTACTACGCGCCTCCATCGGTTCGCAACAGCGAGCTCTGGGTCGCGCGCACCCCGGACGACTTCGTCTTCAACGTCAAGGCGTTCGCGTGGCTCACCCACCACGCCGCGGCCCCCGACCGGCTGCCCGACTGGCTGCGCAACCGGCTGCCGGGCGACCTGCGCGGCAGGCGCTCCGTGTACGCCCGGGACATCGGCGAGCGCGAGATGGAGCTCGTCTGGCAGCTGCACCGCGAGGCCTTGGCGCCGCTGGCGGAGGCCGGCAAGCTCGGCGCGGTGCTGTTCCAGTTCCCGCCCTGGTTCATCCGCTCGCACGACAACCGCGACTACCTGCGCTCCCTGCCGGAGCGGCTGCCGGGATGGCCGCTGGCGGTCGAGTTCCGCGGCGGCGGCTGGACGACCGACAACTACCGAGCCGAGACGCTCGCTCTGCTCGAGAAGCTGGGCGTGGCCTACGTCGTGGTTGATGAACCGCAGGGGTTCCG
>JBLMXT010000004.1:0-8335 GCA_050257915.1 Deltaproteobacteria bacterium | reverse complement strand
CGCGGCCCGGGCGACGCGGGCGATGCGGGGGGCATGGCCGATGCCGACCATGAGCACGATCAGCCAGAGCCGCGGGCCGAGGATGGAGACGAAGAGCAGCGTGAGCACGATCTGCGGGAAGGCGAGGACGACGTCGAGGATGCGCATGACCGACTCGTCGATCCAGCGCCGCGCGTAGCCGGTGATGAGCCCCAGGGTCACGCCGAGCACGAGGCCGATGACGGTGGCCGCCAGGGCGAGCAAGATGACGGTGCGGCCGCCGTAGAGCACACGGGTGAGCACGTCGTGGCCGATGTAGTCACTGCCCAGCCACATCTTCGGGATGGCCGGCGGCGAGAACGGCGGCGCCACGAACTCCGTCGGTGAGTAGGGAGCGACCCACGGGCCGACGACGGCGAGCGCGACGATCGCGGCGAAGATGCCGACGCCGATCTTGGTGCGCCCCATGCGCCACGCCTCGCGCAGCATCATCAGCCACTCGGACGGCCTGCGGTCGGCGTGGACGACCGGCGGCTCGACGAGTTCGGAGTCGCTGACTCTGATCTCTGGGGTACTCATCGCAGGCCCGTCCTCAGTCGTGGGCTCACAAGGATCGTCAGGATGTCGGCCGTCAGGTTGGCGAGCACGTACACGGCGGCGATGATCAGGCAGATCGCCTGCACCATCGGCATGTCACGGTTGGCGACGGAGTCGACGAGCAGCGAGCCCATGCCGGGGAAAGCGAACAGGTACTCGACCACGACGACGCCGCCGGCCAGCCAGGCCAGGTTGAGCGCCGTGACCTGGAGCGCCGGGGCCAGGGCGTTGGGGAGCGCGTGCCGGTTGAGCACGAGCCGCTCGGGCAGCCCCTTCAGGCGCGCCATCATCACGTACTCGCTCTCCAGCACTTCGATCGTGCTGGCGCGCAGGATGCGGGTGATGTACGGCGCCACGGCCAGGGTCAGCGTGAGCGCCGGCAGGACGAACAGTTCGAGCTGCTCGATGATCGGCACACTCGAGTCCACGCGCGAGACCGCCGGCAACACGTGGAACACCTGGGTCGCGAACAGAAGGATCAGCAGGATGCCGA
The DNA here is from genome assembly GCA_050257915.1 of Deltaproteobacteria bacterium. Taxonomy (GTDB): domain Bacteria; phylum Actinomycetota; class Thermoleophilia; order UBA2241; family UBA2241; genus CAIXSE01. The sequence goes on along the minus strand of JBLMXT010000004.1, from coordinate 7,266 downwards.
TCACGAACTCCGGCAGGGCCGCCAGCCCAAGGCTGCCGACGGTGGTGGTGGTGTCGAACTTGCTGTCTCGCCGTAAGGCGGTCAGGGAGCCCAGCAGGAGCGAGACGGGCACGCTCACCAAGGCCGCGATGAACACCAGGATGAAGGAGTTGAGGACGCGCCTGCCGAGCAGTTCGGTGACCGGCGTGTCCTGCGCGAGCGAGTTGCCGAGGTCGCCGGTGAGGACGCCACCGAGCCAGTCGAAGTACTGCCGATAGAGGGGCTCGTTGAGTCCGAGCTGCTCCTTCAGCGCCTCATAGCGCTCGACGTTCGCCGCTTCCCTGCCGAGGATGGCGCGGGCGGTGTCACCGGGGAGGGCCTGCGTGGCCCAGAAGACGACCACCGACACCAGGAACAGCGTCAATATCCCCAGACCGACCCGGATGAGGATCAGCTTCAGAAGCGGCGGCATCGGATCCGATTCCTTCTGTCTGTCATGCGAGTCATTCGGTCAAGTCTCCCGCGAGTCTGGGGACGGAGGATGTCGCGGCCACGTCGCCGCCGCCACCCGGCGATCGGCGTCGAGCTGCCGGGCCGGTGCCGGACGACCTTGCCGGGCCGGCGGCGAGCGCCCGATGAACCCAGGGGCGCCCGCCGCCGGTCCTGACGGAAGTGCCGCGTCTCACACGAAGTAGACGTCCTTGAAGTACATCCGGCCGACGGGACCGCCGAGCTTGTCCAGCTTGTAGCCGGTGGTCGTCGTGGAATAGGCGTCGACCTGGTTGCGCCACGCCCAGATGATGTAGCCGCCCTCGTTGTACTCGATCTCCTGCGCCTGGGCGATGAGCGCGTTGCGCTCGGCGTCGTCGACCGTGGTGAACGCCTGCTGCACCAGCGCCAGCCACTCGGCGTTCTCCCAGTGGGTCTCGTTGTAGGGCGCCGTGGGCATCGTGCCCTGGCTGGCCTGCGCCAGGTACGTGCGCGTCGCCCAGAAGTCCTGCGCGAACGGCCAGGTCAGGTAGTCCTCGCCGTAGAAGACGCTCGCGTCGGTCTTCTTGAGGTTGACGGTGACGCCGGCGGCCTTGGCCTGCTCGGCGAACACCTGGGCCGCCGCGACCTCGTCGCCGCCCAGGGCGCCCTCGGAGGTGACGAGCTCGACGGTGAGGTCGTTGTCGTAGCCGGCCTCCTTGAGCAGGGACCTGGCCTGCTCGATGTCCTGCACGCGCTGGGGCAGGTCGGGCGTGCCGGCGTCGTACCGCCCGTACATGTCGTTGCCCACGGCGCCCAGGCCGCTGTAGGCCTGGTCGATCATCTGCTGGCGGTCGACGATGAGCCGGAACGCCTGCCGCACGCGCACGTCGTCGAAGGGCTTGACGTCGATGCGCATGGTGAAGGGGCGCCACTGGCCGGTCTCGGCGTTGAGGAGCGCGAGGCCGTCCGTCGCCTCGATCACCTGGGCCTGGCTCTTCGGCAGCTGGGACATCGCGTGGATCTGTCCGCCCTGCAGCGCGTTGATGCGCGCCGTGTCGTCGGCGAACTCGATCATGGTGAGGGTGTCGACGTACGGGGGCGTGTTCCAGTAGTCGGCGAAGGCATCCCACTTGAACGACTCGCCGGGCTTCATCTCGACCATCTTGAACGGACCGCTGCCGATGGGGTTCTTGGGGTCGAAGCCCACGGGCACGATCTTGCAGCTGCGTTCCGCCAGGTTCTCGTCCAGCAGCACGTTCGCCGTCGCGAGCGTGATCTCGACTGTCTTGTCGTCGATCTTCTTCGTGCCGCCCTGGGTGACACCGGTGAGAGCGGCGGAACCGACCTTGGGGTCCTTCGGGTCGACGATGCGGTCCAGGGAGAAGACGACGTCGTCGGCGGTGACGGGCTTGCCGTCGTGCCACATCACCCCGTCGCGCAGCTTGACCTGCCAGACCGAGCCGTCGGTGTTGGGCTCGATGGACTCGGCCAGCTGATTGGTGAGGTTCAAGTCGAAGTCCCAGGCGGTGAGGCCCTCGTACATGATGTACTGGATGGCGATGTCGGGCTCGAACGAGCCGGTGTGCGGGTCGGCCGTGTCCTTGGCCGAGCCGCCGACGATGCCGACCATGAGGTCGCCGCCCTTGTTGGGCGTGCCCGCCGCGGAGGCGGAGGGCTCCGTGGTGGTGTCGTCCCCGCCACAGGCCGACGCCAGGGGCCCGAGGGCGGAGAGCGCGCCGATGGCGGCGGCCCCCTTCAGCACCTGGCGGCGGGTGACCCGCGTACCGTTGATGAAGCGGGTGATGTCCCCGACCTCGTACCCTGAGCTGTCATTGCGTTCTGCCACGATGCCGTCCCCCAATCCTGTTCCTACACTGCAGGCGGGACCCGGGCGGAAGCGAAGCCGTCATCGACGGTCCGTCACCCGCGTCCCGGCGTCACGTGAACTTGCGTGTAACGAACCCCCTTGGCCGAGATCAACGGCGATGCACGGATCTCCCCAGATCCGTCAGACCGGGTTTATCCACCCGGGTGGGTCGCCAGTCTTGGACTGGACTCTAGGCCCACGCCACCAGATTGTCAATTGATGACCGTCGCAGCGTAGCACCCGGCTGAGGCTCTGACAAGGCATGATGACGGAATCACAGCGGAACCCACGCGTTCCGACGAGTTCATTGAACGAGTTGCACTGAATCGCTATACTTCGCATTCATGAAGGGCGAAATGGATACTCATCCCGAAACGCAACCCTACGTCCGCCTGGGGTCGCTGCCGCGCGGCACCATCGAGCTCGACGACCTCGACCGCCGGATCATGAAACTGTTGCGCCACGACGGCCGGCTCAGTTACGCGCACATCGCGCGCACGGTGGGCCTCTCCGAGCCGACCGTGCGCAAGCGCATCGACCGCCTGGTCAACGCCGGGGCGATCATCAACGCGGCGCGCATCAACCCCGCACCCATCGGCTTCCCCATCGACGCGATGATCGGCCTGAGAGTGGTGCGCGGCCGCGTCAAGGAGGTGGGTCGCAAGCTGGCGGAGATGGAGAACGTGGCGTACGTCGCCTACGTCGCCGGCAGCTTCGACATCATCATCGAGGCGTTCCTGCCGCACACCGAGGGCCTGTTCAAGTTCCTCAACGAGGACCTCGACAAGATCGACGGCATCGCCAGCACCGAGACCTGGAACGTGCTGCGCACCGAGAAGTTCTTCTACAACTGGGAGGGCGAGGACGTGGGCCTCGACCTCCCGCCGGACGAGACTGGTCCGGAGCGGGACGACGACCACGCTCCGCGCCGCTGAGCTCGGCCGGCGCAGCCGGCTTCTCGGCGCGTCCCGGGTCGCGCCCCTGCGAGTGAGCTCCCCGGGGACCTGATGCTGGCCGCCGTCCTCGCCCTGCTCGCGAGCTTCTCGTGGGGCACGTCCGACTTCCTCGCCGGCCTCGAGTCGCGCCGCTCGACCGCATGGACCGCCGCGCTCGGCGGCCAAGTGGTCGCGTCACTCACGCTCATCGCCCTGCTCCTCGCCGCGGCGCCGGACCGGCCGGGCCCCGAGGCGCTCGCCGCGCCGGTACTCGGCGGCGCCGTCGGCGCGATCGGCGTCCTCCTCGGCTACAAGGCCCTGGCGCTCGCCGACATGAGCGTGGTCTCGCCGATCATCGCCGGCGCCGCGCTCGTCCCGGTGACGTGGGCCATCGCCGCCGGCGAGCGGCCCGGCGCGGTGCAGATGCTCGGCATCGCGCTCACACTGCTCGGGATCGTGCTCATCGCGCGCCGCAGCCCGGCGGGCGCGGACACGCGGGGGGACAGCGGCCGCGCCGGCATCGTCGCCGCCGTCGGCTGCGCGGTCACCCTGGGCCTCTTCCTGGTCGCGCTCGACTACGGCGGCCGGGCGGATCCCCTGTTCACGGTCACGGTGGCGCGCACCACGGCGGCGCTGACGCTGCTGGCCGCCGCCGCCGTCACCCGGCCGGCGATCCGCCTGCGGCGGCGAGCGATCCCCGCGCTGCTCGTCGTCGGCCTCCTCATCGTGGCCGCGAACATCCTCTTCACCTCGGCGACCACCTTCGGCGATCTCAGCATCGTCGGCGTCCTCGGGTGGCTCAACCCCGCCGTCACCATGGTCTGGGCGCACCTCGTCGTGCACGAGCGTCTCAGGCCGCTTCAGCTGGGGGCGGCCGCACTCGTCTTCGCCGGCGTCGTCTGCCTCACGCTCGGCTGACGGCCCACCGTCGAGCGGACGGAGGCAGAGCGGGTGCGACGGGCACCCGGAGAGGGTGCCTCAGGCGTCCCCGGTGGCCGGGGGCCGGCCGTCCGCGTGCGCGGCGAGCCACGACTCCCCTCGCTGCTGGGCCGTGGCGCACGCTCCGTAGATCTCGTCGGTCGCCGCGACCACCGCGTCCGCCCCTAACAGCTCCAGCACGCCGGTGCGGCGCAGCTGGTCTTCCATGTCGCGGCCGACACCCGCGAGATACAGCCGCCCCCCGTGGGCCGCGACCTCGGCCGCGTAATCACGGAGGAGGGCGATCGTGGCGCTGTGCAGCGTGCCGCGGCCGCGCAGGCGCAGCACGACGACGGGACAGTGCGCGCCGGCCACGGAGGGCAGCGACTCCCGGACCTTGGGGGCGGCCGCGAAAAACAGGCTGCCGTAGATGTCCAGGACGGTGACGCTCTCGCTGGTCAGCGCGGCCGGGGCCTCCGTCTCCCGGAGACGTCCGTCCTCGTCCGTCACCACCTGCGTGACGTGGACGTCGAGCGACGCCAGGTAGATGTACTTGACCACGGAGATCGTCGCGCCGGCGAGCACCGCGTACTCAAGGGGGACGACGAGGACGAGGATGAAGGTCACGAGCATCACGGCGGCGGACATCTTGTCCGCCCGCCAGACGTCGAGCGCGGCCCGCGGGTGCAGCGCGCTCGTCGCGGCGACGATCAGGATGCCCGCCGTCACCGCCAGCGGCACCTGCTGCACCAGCGGCGCCGCCGCGAGGATGACGAGGACGACGAAGGCGGCGGTGATCACCGACGCCCAGCGCGTGCGCGCGCCGGCGCCGATGTTGAGAGCGGTGGCCTGCACGGAGCCTCCCACCACGCCGCCGCTGAAGAGGCCGGAGAAGATGTTCGCGACCCCGTGCCCGACGAAGTCCCTGCTGGTGTCGCCGAAGGTGCCGTCGGCATTGGCCACCGTGCGGCTGATCCCGGCGCCCTGGACGAGGCCGATGATCACCAGGGAGGCCGCCGGCACCAGCAGCGACGGGACCAGCGAGAGGTCGGGCAGCCGGGGCAAGGGCAGCGCGCGCGGGATCGGGGCGATGTCGCCCACCACCGCCACCGACTCCGGCGACAACACGGCGACGAGGACCGTCATGACCAGCAGCGCCAGCGCCATGGCGAACAGCTTGAGACGGGTGCGCCTGAGCACCACGACCAGGAGCACGGTGGCCAGGCCGATGGCGGTGGTCTCGACGTCGGAGGCTCCCGGATGCATGAACAGGTCGGCGGCCTTGAGGAGCTTGTCGTCGTAGCGGCTCGAGAAGCCCGTGAGCGCGCCGAGCTGCGAGAGCAGGATCGTCACGCCGATGCCGGCCATGAGGCCGATCATCACCGCGTTGGAGACGAAGCGCACGAGTCCGCCGGCTCTGAGGAGCCCCAGGACGAGCATGGCGGCCCCGGTGAGCACCGCCAGCGTGAACAGGCCGGTCGTGCGCTGCGACGGCGGCAGGGTCGCCAGCGCGCCGCCGGCCGCGAGGCAGAGCGCGGCCGTCGGGACGATGGGCATGCGCTCGGAGCCGGCGGCGAGCGCCCCCGATGACGTGCCGGCGGCGACGGCGTACAGGCCGTGGACCGGCGGCACGCCGGCGAGCATGGTGTACGCCATGGCGTTGCCGACCTGGGAGGCCCCTACCGTGAGGCCCGCGACCAGGTCGTGGAGAAGGCCGCGGTCAGGCGCCGGGCGATGCATCGCCGGCCTGCGCGTACGCCCGCTGAAGGACCTCCGCGACCTCCGGCCGCGTGAACCACTCCGGCAGCTTCTTGCCCTTGGCCAGGTACTCCTCGCGCACCTGGGTACCGGAGATGGACGAGACGCGAGCACCGTACGGGACCTCGTTGAGCTCCACGTAGCGGTCTTCATCGGTAAGGTAGGCTAGCTCCCGCGCCAGGATGGTCTTCACCCCGATCTCGTGCGAGTAGTGCTCGGCCATCGCCTGCGCGTCGTAGGGCCCGTAGAACGGCACGCCGTGCGAGTCCGGGCCGGGTCCCGCGTGGTCCCGCCCGACGATGAGGTGGGTGGCACCGTAATTGCGCCGGATGATGGCGTGCCACACGGCCTCCCGCGGCCCCGCGAACCGCATGGCCAGAGGCATCAGCGAGAGCAGCGTGTCCTGGGGGTCGTAGTACTTGTCCACCAGGACCTCGTAGGCCTCCACGCGGAGCGCGGCGACCACGTCCTGGGGTCGGGTGACGCCCACGGCCGGATGGATGAGGAGCGTCCCGCCGACCCTCTCCAGTGCGCGCTTGGTGAGCTCCTCGTGGATGCGGTGCATCGGGTTGCGCGTCTGGAACGCCACCACGGTCGAGTGCCCCATGGCCGCGAGGCGGGCGCGCAGCTCCGCGGGCGTACGGCAGAGGGGGCCGTGCAGCCGGTGGCGCGGGAGGTCGAACACGCGCGGGCGGCCGGCGAGGTAGTGGCTCGGCCAGCCTTTGGCCTCGATGACGAGGGGATGCGCGCTGTCCCTGCCGCCGAGCACCGCGCGCATCTCGCGCAGGATGTCGGCCGGGTAGACCTCGTCCACCTCGAGCAGGGCCAGGATGACGCCCTGTTCGTCCGACAGCGCGATCTCGCGCGGGTGCCCCCGCAGGACCTCCTCGCGGCAGGGCAGGGCGAGCGGGATCGGGAACAGCTCGCCGCTCTCGAGGTGCATCTCGTAGAGCACCGACTCGTACTCGTCGTGCGCCATGAACCTGTCCAGCGGCGAGAACGCGCCGACCGCCAGCATCTCGAGGTCGTACTGGGCGCGCAGCGAGAGCGGCACCACGGGGAGGTTCTGGGCCCGCTCGAGCAGGGCGGCGCGCTCGTCGGGGTCGCGGACCACCAGGTCGACGAGCCTGCCGCCGAAGGGCGTGATGAGGGCGGCCTCTCCCGCGGCTGGGCCGCCCGGGAGACCCTGGCCTGCGGGACCTTGGGTCGGATCTGGATGATCGTTCACGGCAGAGCTCCTCGCCCGCGGTGGTGCGGTTTGGGGCTCACGGAGCGCCGGGAGGAGCGGGCGTGGCCACCGACGGGCCCCCCCGGGAGGGCCCGTGGCACGGAGGCCCC
>JBLMXT010000003.1:0-2598 GCA_050257915.1 Deltaproteobacteria bacterium | reverse complement strand
ACGGCTTCGAGGCTATGCAGAGCGGCGGGACGCTCACGCTCCGGTGCGGCCCCACGGCGGGCGGCAAGCAGGTCGAAGTCACCTGCGAGGACACCGGCGTCGGCATTCCGCCCGACCGCCTCGCCAAGGTGTTCGACCCGTTCTTCTCCACCAAGGAAATGGGCACGGGGCTGGGCCTCTCGGTCGTCTACGGCATCGTGGAGCGCCACGGCGGCACGATCGACATCTCCAGCGAAGTCGGCAAGGGCACTACCGTGGTGCTGCGCCTGCCCGCCAACGGCCGGATTCAGGGCTGAGGGAGGGACGGGCGCCGATGCCGGCCGACGTGAACCTCTGGTGGATCGGCGCCGACGCGGCCGACGACCGCCTGATGGAAACCATCCGCGAGCGCACCGCGACCACGTTCGGCATCCAGGCGCGGATCTTCCACCACGCGGAGCGGCCGTACCACGCGTTCGACCCGAAGCGGGGCCAGCACTCCTCCACCGCCATCCTGAAGTGGCTGGTCGAGCGGCAGCACTCGGGCCGACGCGTGCTGGCGATCACCGACGTCGATTTGTTCATCCCCGTGCTCACCTTCGTGTACGGCGAGGCGCAACTCGGCGGCCGGGCCGCCGTGGTGTCAACGGCCCGGCTGGCTCTGGCGGCCGACGGCCGCGTCACCGCGGCGGTCGCCGCGGACCGGCTCCTCAAGGAATGCGTGCACGAGCTCGGCCACTGCTTCGGCCTGCTGCACTGCGATCGGTCCACCTGCGTGATGGCGCGCTCGGTCAACCTCGTCGAGGTCGATTCGAAGACGCCCGTGCTTTGCGACACCTGCGAGGCGAAGTTCCGCGAGCTTCGCAAGAAGGACAGGCCACATGAGTAAGGAACGCACCCGCATCCTCGTCGTCGACGACGAGGAAATCGTCAGGGAATCGCTGTCGGGCTGGCTGGCCAAGGACGGCTACACGCTCGCCACCGCCCACGACGGACCGGCGGCGCTGGAGATGCTCCGGCAGAGCCGGTGGTCGATCCTGCTGGTGGATCTCAAGATGCCGGGCATGGACGGCCTCCAGGTGCTGGAGGCGTCGAAGCAGATCCAGCCCGATGTCGCCGTCGTGATTATGACGGCGTACGCGACGGTCGAGACCGCTGTCGAGGCCATGAAGTCGGGCGCCTACGACTACCTGGTCAAGCCGTTCGACCCCGAAGAGCTCAGCATGATGATGGTGAAGATCGTGGCCCAGCAGGCGCTGGTGCGCGAGAACGTGCTGCTGCGCAAGGTGCTGAAGCGCGACTTCCACTTCCGCGACATGGTGAGCAAGAACCCGGCCATGCACCGCGTGTTCGACCTGGCGCGGAGCGCGGCGAAGAGCCAGTCCACCATCCTGATCCTCGGCGAAAGCGGGACGGGCAAGGAGCTGCTCGCGCGCGCGATCCACGCCGAGAGCCCCCGGCAGGCGGCGCCGTTCGTGGCCGTCTCGTGCGCCGCGCTCACGGAAACGCTGCTCGAGTCGGAGCTGTTCGGCCACGAGCGGGGATCGTTCACCGGCGCCGTGGCGCGCCGCAAGGGCCGGTTCGAGCAGGCGCACGGCGGCACGCTGTTCCTCGACGAGATCGGCGACATCAGCCCCAAGCTGCAACTCGACCTGCTCCGCGTGCTCGAGGAGCGGAAGGTCACGCGCGTCGGCGGCGCCGAGGCGGTCGACGTCGACGTGCGCATCATCGCCGCGACCAACCGCGACCTGAGGAAGGCCGCAGCCGACGGCCAGTTCCGCGAGGACCTGTACTACCGGCTGAACGTCATTCCCATCACCCTGCCGCCGCTGCGGGAGCGGCGGGAAGACATCCCGCTCCTCATCGAGCACTTCCTCGAACACCTCAGCGTGGAGACCGACCGGCGGGTGGACGGGGTGTCGGCCGACGCGCTGGCGGCCCTCATGCGCTACGACTGGCCCGGCAACGTCCGCGAACTCCGCAACGTCCTCGAGCGCGGCATGGTCGTCGCCAAGGACAAGCTCGTGCAGCCTGACGACCTGGGCCTCGCCGGGTCCGGCATCCGGCCGGAGACGTCCGACCCGAACCTGACGCTCGACGACGTCGAGCGGCGCCACATCACGGCGGTGCTGCACCACACCGGGGGGAACGTGACGCAGGCGGCGCGCACGCTCGCGATCGACCGCGTCACGCTCTACAACAAGATCCGGAAGTACGGCCTGCGCCGCGGCGAGGACGACGAGTTCGAGGGACAGCCGTGATCAGGACGCCGCGGCCAGGTCGAAACTGAACCGGCTGCCCCGCCCCAGTTCCGTCTCCACCGAGACGGCCGACTGGTGGGCCTCCACGATCATTTTCACGAGGGCGAGCCCCAGGCCGGTTCCCCCGCGGCGGCGGGTCGAGGACCCGTCGAGCTGGTGGAATGGCGCGAAGAGCTCCGGGAGCCGTGCCGCCTCGATCCCCGGTCCCGTGTCCGCCACCCAGACCCGCACGTGGTCGCCCGCGTGCACCGCGCCCACCTCGACGCGGCCGCCCTCCGGCGTGTACTTGATGGCATTGTCGAGCAGCTGGTCGAGCACGCACCGCAGCTTGTCGCCGTCGGCCAGCGCGGCCACGTCG
>JBLMXT010000002.1:0-3357 GCA_050257915.1 Deltaproteobacteria bacterium | reverse complement strand
TGATCGCTGCGGTAGTCGGCGCCGAACCGGAGTGACTCCGAGACCGGCGGTCCGTCGACGACGACGCCGGGGTTGAGCAGGCGCCGCGGGTCGAACGCGTCCTTGACGGCCACCATCGCCTCGAAGAGCTGCGCGCCCAGGAGCTGCGGGAGGAACCAGCTCCGCGAGCGCCCGCAGCCGTGCTCGCCGGAGATCGCGCCGTGGTACGCCATGACGAGGCGGCCGACGTCGGTCGCGAGCGCCTCCTGGCGCGCCACCCCGGCCGCGGTCTTGAGGTCGAGCAGCGGCCGCAGGTGCAGGCACCCGGCCGAGGCGTGACCCGTGAAGCTCGCCCGCGCGCCGTGGGCGGCGACCACGCGCTGCAGGTCGGCGACGAAGTCGGCGAGGCGCTCCGGGGCCACCGCCGTGTCCTCCACGAAGGCCGCCGGGCGCTCCGCGCCCGGCGCGCCCATGAGCAGCGGCAGGACGCTGCGGCGCAAGGCCGCCGCCTCGGCGAGGTCCGCCGGCCGCTCGAGCCACAGCACCTGGACGGCGCCGAGCTCGCCCGCCCGCGCCCGCAGGCGAGCCAGGCCGGCGAGCGCCTCTTCCTCGCTCCCCTGGTACTCGACGGTCAGCATGGCCTCCTCGTCGCCGGCGAGCAGCCCGGCCATGCGCCGGAAGGTCGCGACGTTCGGGGCGCGGCGCAGCGGCGCGAGGTCGAGGAACTCGACCGCCGAGGGGTCCGTCTCGAGGATGGCGAGGTTCGCCTCGAGCCCCGCGCGCAGGGTCGCGAAGGTGAGCGCCGCGCCGGCGCGCCGGGCCGGACGCGGGTCGAGCTGCACCTCGAGTTCCGTGAAGAGCGCGAGCGTGCCCTCGGAGCCGGCCAGCAGCCTGCCCAGGTTGGGCTCCGGCGCGAGCAGTTCGCGCAGGTTGTAGCCAGAGGTGCACCGGCGCGTCTGCGGGAAGCCGGTGGCGATGGGCTCGCGGTACCGCTCGCGCACCAGCGCGAGCGCCGCCGCGAGCCTCCCCCCCGCCGGCCCGCGGGCGCCGGCCGCAAGGTCGCCCCCGGCGCAGGCCCCGAACGACACCGCGTCGCCGCCGACGAGCACGCCGTCGACGCGCACCACCTTGTCCTTGCTCTCGCCGTACACGATCGACCGGGAGCCCGACGAGTTGTTGCCGACCATGCCGCCGATGGTGGCCTGGTCGACGGTGGACGTGTCCGGGCCGAACTCGAGACCGTGCGGCGCCGCCGCCGCGTTGAGCGCCGCCTGCACCACGCCCGGCTGGACACGCGCCGTCCGCGCGTCGCCGTCGATCGCGAGGATGCGGTCCAGCTTGAAGCAGTCGACGACGATGCCGGACCCGATCGCCTGGCCGGCCAGGCTGGAGGCGGCGCCGCGCGCCACGACGGGAAGGCCGATGTCAGCGGAGACGGCCGCCGCCGCCGCGAGGTCGTCCGGCGAGGCCGCCACAAGGACCACCTCGGGCACGATCCGGTAGTCCGACGCGTCGGTGGAGTACAGCCAGCGCCTGAGCGGCGAGGTCCACACCTCGCCGGCGGCCTCACGCCGCAGCGCCTCGGCTGCGGCGCGCCCCGCCGGCGACGACTCCCGGATGCGATGTCGAGCGCTCACGCCGCAAAGGATACCGCCCGCAGGGCCGCCGTCGCGCGCCAGGTGGTCAGAGCCCGCCGGGGCTGATCACCGGCATCCAGCGCGAGAGCTGCTGGAGGACCCCGAACATCATGAGCACGCCGAACACCACGAGGACCACGCCGGCCGTCACCTGGATGCCCCTGTAGTGCCGCTTCACCCAGCCTAGTCGCGCGCTGACCCAGTCGAACGCCAGCGCCGCGAGCACGAAGGGCACGCCCAGCCCCATGGAGTAGACGAGCAGCAGCAGCGAGCCCGAGAGGGCGCTCTGGCTGGTCGCGGCCATGGAGAGGATGGCGCCGAGCACGTAGCCCACGCACGGCGTCCAGCCGATGGCGAGCGCGGCGCCGGTGAGGAACGCGCCGCCGGCGCCGGCCCGTTTGGGCGCCACCTTCAGCACCGGCTCGGGCAGCCTGATGAACCCGGCCACCACGAGGCCGCTGAAGGCGATGAAGGCCCCGGCGGCGATCATCAGCACGTCGCGGTGCTCGATGAGGAGCCGGCCGACGCCGCCGGCGCCGGCGCCCATGAGCACGAAGATCACGGTGAACCCCGCGACGAAGAGGAGCGAGGTCAGCAGCAGGCGGCGGCGGTGCTCGCGTCCCAGGTCTTCGACGCCCACCCCGGAGATGAACGAGAGGTAGACCGGGAGCAGCGGGAGCACGCAGGGGGAGACGAAGGAGAGCAGGCCGGCGGCGAAGGCGAGGCCGATCGCCGTCAGGCTGAGCGAGGTGATCTCGACCGCGGTCATCGGCGGCGCGGGGGCCGGGACGTCAGCGCGCGGCCGGGCGCGTCACTGCGCCTTCGCCAGCGAGGCGTTGAACTGGTCGAGAGTGGCGGAGCCCACGAGGCGGTCCACCTCGTTCCCCTGCGCGTCGAAGAAGATCGTCGTCGGGTAGGCCGGGATGCCGAACTCCTGCACCAGGGTCCCGTCGTCCATCACGAGCGGATAGGTGAGGCCGTACTCCTCCATGAAGCCGACGGCGCCTTCCTCCGTGTCTTCGCAGGCGATGCCCACGAGCTGCGCCTCCGGGTTCTCCGCCGCGAACGTCGCGAGGTCGGGGGCTTCGGCGTTGCAGGGAGGACACCAGGAGCCGAACAGGTTGATCACGAGCGGCTTGCCCGCGTAGTCGGCGACGGCGAACTCGTCCGGCGCCATGATCGGGCCTGCGAAGGAAGCGCCCGAGGACGAGCCGCCCGAGGCCCCGTCCGACGAGGAGTCGCGCGAGGCGAACGCCAGCACGGCGGCCACGATCACCACCGCGACGACGATCACGATCCCCACGGTCCTGGTCTTCATCCTGCCCCTCCTCGTTTCGCCCGCTGCGCCGGTGGCGGCGGCCGCGTTCCCAGTTTACTCTGCCCCCACAGTGTTTGCGCACCGGCGAGCCTCGCGTATAATACCCCCCAGGGTATGTAGTCCACCACCGCGATGGAGGGTCATGGCGTCTTACGATCTGGTCTGCGACGAGTGCGGGCACGACTTCGAGGTCTTCCGGCAGGGGTTCCTGAAGGACGAGGACCGGGTCTGCCCCGATTGCGGCAGCACCGAAGTGCGGCAGAAGTTCTCCAGCTTCCTCAAGAACATCGGGGGCAGCAGCTCCGGCGGCGGGTGCGCCGTCCCGAGCGGCAGCCCCTTCGGCTGAGGCTGAACCCCGGCGGCGCGGTCGCGCCGCGAAGGATCAGCCCGTCGCCGGACGTACCGGCGCCGTGAGGCTCGAGG
>JBLMXT010000001.1:0-3528 GCA_050257915.1 Deltaproteobacteria bacterium | reverse complement strand
GCGCGGCTACTTCTTGTACGGACCGATCGGCAGCACGACCTTGCCGTAGAGCTCGTTCCACACCTGGGCGATGGAGCCGTACACGGCGCTCAGGCCCACGAAGATGCCCTCCCAGCCGGCGATCTTGGTGATCGTGGCGTTGCCCGTCCAGTCACCCACCGCCAGCAGGACGAACAGGATGGTGAGGCTCAGGAACACGACCTGCAGCGAGCGGTTGATGCGCAGGGTGCCGATGAACATGAGGCCGGTGAAGATCCCCCAGGCCATGAGGTACCAGCCCATGGCCACGTCGTCGGGGCCTTCCACGCCCATCCACTCGGGGAAGACGATGAGGCCGACGAGCGTGAGCCAGAAGAGGCCGTAGGACAGGAACGCGGTCATGCCGAAGGTGCTGTTCTTCTTCCACTCCATGATGCCGGCGACGACCTGGGCGATGCCGCCGTAGAAGATGCCCATGGCGAGGATCATGGTGTTCATCTCGTAGAACCCGGCGTTGTGGATGTTCAGCAGGATCGTCGTCATGCCGAACGCCATGAGGCCGAGGGGGCCGGGGTTGGCCGTCACGTCGCGCAGCGTGGCCATGATGGTGCCACGCTCGCCCATCGGGCCCGTGGTACTCGCCAGCGTCGACCTTGGTTCGTCACTCATCTATCGATGCCTCCACTCTCGGTAGACCGGTCAGGGTGGTCACGGACCGCGCGTCGCCCCCGGCTCCAGCCATCAACGCGGCAAACCCGCGGATTTGTATCACGAAGCGGCACGCAAACCAAGTGCCGGCGCGCACAAGCGGGCGGATTCACTATACTGGCGACGCAAGAGAAGGACACCCGGAGACGCTCGGAAGCAGATGCTCGCACGCCCACTCCGCATCGCCGACCCCGACCGCCGCCACGGCTACGCCCTGGCGGTGGCGCTCGTCCTGCTGGTCTCGACGGCGCTCCGCTTGTGGCAGCTCAGCACCCCCGCGGAGATGATGTTCGACGAGATCTACTACGCCAAGGACGGCAAGGCCATCGTCGACGGCCGCGTGGGCACCGACGGGCAGTACCGCTGGGCCGCCGGCGACGAGGTGTCGTGGCCCCACCCGGAGATGGGCAAGTTCGCCATCGCCGCCGGCATCCTCCTGTTCGGCGACCGCTCGTTCGGCTGGCGGCTGCCGGCCGTGATCGCCGGGGTCGCCCTGCTGGCCTGCGTCTACCCGCTCGGCCGCCGGCTCGGCCTCTCGCCGCCCTGGGCGCTGCTCGCCCTGCTCTTCGCCGCCGCCGACCCGCTCGGTGTGGCGCAGTCGCGCATCGCGACCCTCGACATCTTCATCGCCGCGTGGACCGTGCTCTGCGTCCTGCTCACGCTCCGCTACGTGCAGGACGGCTGGAGGACGCGCTGGCTGTTCGCCGCCGGAGCGGCCGGCGGCATGGCGCTCGCGACCAAGTGGTCCGGCGGCCTCGCGCTCGTCGCCGCCGCGCTCATCATCCTCGTCGCCTGGCTGCTGCAGCGCCGGGCGGCCCGGCGCGCTGCCACCGCAGAGGCCGACGGCGGGGCGCAGGCCGCGGCGCCGGGAGACGAGGTCGGCCCGCCTGCCGTCGTCCCGCACGCCGAGGCCGTCGTCGCGGCGCCGCCGCAGGGCTCCGCCGGCCGGCGCATCGCGGCGCTGGCGGCCGCGCTCCTCGCCGTCCCCGTGGCTGTCTACCTGCTCAGCTACGCGCAGTACTTCGCCACCGGGCACACGCTCGCCGACTTCCGCGAACTCCACCGGCAGATGATCACCTTCAACCTGAACCTGCAGGCCACGCACACCTATGCCTCACGGGCGTTCACCTGGATCGTCGACTACCGCCCCGTCTGGTACTACTTCGAGGGCACCAAGACCTATCGCGGCGTCATCGCCATCGGGAACCCCTTCCTCTGGTGGCTCGCGACGCTGTCGCTGGCCGCGTCCGTGGTCCTGGCGGTGCTGCGGCGGTCGTACGCACTGCTCCCGGGGGCCGCGATCGTCGTGGTCCTCTACGTCCCGTGGTTCCTCACGACGCGCACGTCGTTCCTGTACTACATGACGCCGGTGGCGCCGTTCATGGCCATCCTCGTGGCCGCGGCGCTGTGCCTCTTCGCCGGGGGCGTGCTGCCGCGCCGCGGGTGGTTCGCGGCGGCGGCGGCGGCGCTCGCCGCCGCCGTCCTCTGGCGGCCGGTCGGCATCGGCGCCGGCTGGCTGTTCTGGACGCTCCCGCGGCGCGCCGGCGAGACGGCGGGCTGGGTCGGCGTCGCCGTCGGGGTCGCCCTCGCCCTCGGCGCACTCGCGTTCCTGCTGTCCCCGCGCCTGCGGAGCTATCGTCCGTGGATGGCCATGGTCGTCGCCGGACTGGCGATCGGCATCGTCGTGGCGTTCGTGCCGATCGTCCTTGGGTTGCCGATCTCCCCCAAGTACTTCGAGCACATCATGTGGTTCCCGAGCTGGATCTGAGCGCGCCTCAGGCGATGACCGCCGCCATGATCGCCTTCTGCGCATGCAGGCGGTTCTCCGCCTGGTCGAAGACCACAGAGTTGGCCGAATACAGCACCTCTTCGGTGATCTCCTCGCCCCAGTGCGCCGGCAGGCAGTGCATGACCTTGACCTCCGGACCCGCAAGCTTCAGCAGCTCCGCGTTGACCTGGTAGGCCTTCAGCGCCTGCAGACGGGCGTCGTGCTCCGCCTCCTGGCCCATGCTCGTGAAGGTGTCCGTGTAGATGACGTGGGCGTTGGCCGCCGCGGCCTGGACGTTGGCCGTGAGCGTCACGGTCGCGCCGGTCTCCTTGGCGTCCTCCTGCGCCCGGGCGATGATGGCCGCGTCGGGCCGGTAGTCCTCGGGCGTGCAGATCACGACGTGCATGCCGGTCTTGGCGCCGACCTCGGCGAGCGAGTGAGCTACGTTGTTGCCGTCGCCGATGTAGGCGAGCTTGACGCCCTCGAGCCGGCCGACGTGTTCGCGGATGGTGAGCGCATCGGCCATGCCCTGGCAGGGGTGATGGTCGTCGGTGAGGCCGTTGATCACCGGGATCTGGCCGTAGGCGGCGAGGTCCTCCACGTCCTGCTGCGCGAACGTGCGGATCATGATGCAGTCCACGTAGCGGCTCATCACGTTGGCGGTGTCCTTGATGGTCTCGCCGACGCGCAGCTGGATGTCGTTGGCGTTGAGGAAGATCGGCTGGGCGCCGAGCTGCTCGATGCCCACCTCGAAGCTCATGCGCGTGCGCGTGCTGGTCTTCATGAAGATCATCGCCACGGCGCGGCCCTCGAGGAACTGGTGCGGGACGCGGCGCTTCTGCACGTCCTTGAGCGCGGCGGCGAGGTCGAGCAGGGCGACGACCTCGGCGGGCGCGTAGTCGTGGATGGTGAGGAAGCTGCGGCCGGTGAGGTCGAGCTCGGCGAGGTGACGCTTGGCCTTCTCGGGCATGGTACCCCCTTCAGTGAGACGGACTCTCGCGGGCGGCGCCCCAGTGCGCGCGTGCCGCGGAGCGGCGGGGGGGGGGGGGGGGGGGGGGGGGGGGGGGGGGGGG